>JAFQHF010000127.1 GCA_017398105.1 Oscillospiraceae bacterium
ACAGCTCTTCGATGCGGTATCGGGACTCTTTCTTGAGGCACTCGGTACCGATATGACGGCCATGGAGGAATACTTTCCCTTTGTGACCAAGGCATATGACATCATGCAGGTTACTGCCTGGGCGATCCTGATTCTGATCGTCGTGTGGCAGTTGTTCCGTGCATTCGGAGGCCCCATAACTGAAGCGGAAAATCCATGGCACCTTCTAATTCGGGGTGCTATATTTGCATTTCTGATTGGCTATGCCAAACCCATTTTCACAGCCTGCCTGAGCATCGCCCGGGCTCCTTACACATCCCTTATGGATGTCAGCATGACCGGCGAGGATTTCACATTCGCCGGTATTGAACAGGCCCTGACCAGTGGCTTGACAACGATAGTGTCAGTTGCCAGTGTGATTGGCCTTATTCTGATTCTCATCCTGGAGATCGCTCTGGGATGGAATTATTTCAAACTCCTGCTCGAAGCCGTGGAACGGTATATCGTGGTGGGAGTTCTCTGTTATACTTCTCCGCTTGCCTTTTCCGTGGGCGGATCCAAAGCCACGAATACCGTCTTCAGATCCTGGTGCAGAATGGTTGGCTCCCAACTGCTGCTCCTGGTTATGAATGTCTGGTTCCTTCGTGGCTTTGCGTCGTCTATGGGACAATTCATTGCCAATGGTGGCGCGTTGACATCCGGAAAGGGAAGCATCTTCCTTTGGATGTTCTGTGCATTGGCTTACCTTAAGTGTGCGCAGCGGTTTGACAGCTACCTGGCTTCCATTGGGCTGAATGTAGCACAGACCGGTTCCAGTATGGGTATGGAATTGCTGATGGCAGCCAGAGTCCTTACAGGAGCAGGTGGTGCGGCAAGAAGCGCAGGAAGTGTATTCAGCAGAGGCGGAAGTGCGGCAACCGGAACCGGTGCTGCAGCAAGTGGCTTTGCAGCAGGTTTTGCTTCCAAATTCAGCCCCAATTCCTATGTGCGTGATGCCGTTGTAGACGGTGGTACCCGGATGGGATTTGGCGGCGGTGCAGGCTTTGTTGCCCGTGCCTTTGGTGGTATCGCTGCCAGAAACGGTGCAACGCTCAATGGTGATTCCATTGCTTCTGTTGCTGGCAGATCTCCCAATGCATCCGGTATGATTGCTGGCGACATTGCAGATCGGAGCCTCAGCAACTACATGCCTCACATGAAGGGCTTCCAGATGCAAGGCACTCAAATCACCGGTGGCCATATCAGTACAACAGCAACGACTCCCGATGGCAAGAAGGCAAATGTGGATATGTACAGTGCTTCTCAGTTTGAAAAGCCGGATGCTCCCCACAGCGTTGTCACTGCTTCGGATGGCAGTCAGTGGTATCAGATGGCAAGCGGTGAAGGCAGAGGCGCCTTCTATGATGCACCCGTCTTTGGCGGAATGAATGCACAACCCAGTGCAGACGGGGTTAACACAGATCCTGCCAATCCTGCAGGTGGTGAAGCAGTTCATGGAACAGAAACGTCTGGGGTCCAAACACCTGCAGACGGTCCTCCTGTCGGCGAAAGCATTGTACCTGGTGCAGAGGGTATGCCTCAGGTTGTATCCACATTCCCGGGAGATCAGATACACGATGTTCCCGGTATGTCCGATGGCGCTCATGGAGAGGGATTTGTTCCCGGCGGCAATCAGATGCCCGAAGCTGGCGCAGAAGAAGCTGTTCCCGGTATGGTAGGACAGCCTATCGAAGGCGGTCAGCTTGGTGTTATGCCTTCCGGAGATCCCGGCGGTATTACAGAGCAGATTCCTGCCTCTGAAGCAGAAGGACAAACTTTTGGTGCTGCCTTTATTGCGGCACCCGGTGCTGAAATGGTATCTGCTGAGCTTGGAGCTGATCCCGGAGATATCCCGCATCCCGTCACCACAATTCAGGGCGATGGTATTCCAACTGACGGAATGGAGATGCCGCAGGGTGGAGCCGGCTTTATGCCCGAGCTTGTACCCACCCAGATTCCTGGAGACAGCATTACAGGGGCAGGGGAGATTCCTTCTGCGTCCGGCGGCGAACATATCATTTCCGCACCTGCAGAG
>JAFQHF010000073.1 GCA_017398105.1 Oscillospiraceae bacterium
TAGTTGCGCTCATAGACGGAGTTAAAGGTAGGTGTTTCGGAGTGAACGGCAGTTTGCGGCTCCAGTTCCCGGTACTCACCGGAATAGAGGAACAGTTCATTTTCACCGGGCAAATACAGCTTGCCGTTCTCTGCACAGCGGAACACATCTGCTTTAGAATCGCCGCTTGCTGCATAGAAATCCTTATGAGAATATGCAGCTTTTGCCCAGTCATAGGCAGACAGACCCAGCTCACGGTCAGAGGCAATTTCCTCTTTCATCAGCTTGTCCATGTCGTGCCCCTCTGTCAGATTGCCTACCGGTTCAAAATGATGCCCGCCGAACTGGATGTAGGCAGGCCTGGATATAGTAGAGATTTCTTTCCCAGTCAAGTCCCTGGAAGCAATCGCAACAGAATGAGTGTGCCGTAGCTTATCCACATACTTATCAAGTACATGGAACGGGAAGCCGCACATTTCAACTCTGCCACTGCCGGGAATGCTTCTACTGGTCATTGTCAGATCCAGCAGCGGTGCAATTTCCTTGGCATCCTCACCGTACAGTTCATAGAAATCTCCAACCTGGAACAGCACGATCTCGTCGGGATGCGCGGCTTTCACATCGTTATATTCCATAAATGCCGGTTGCGGAGCCGGTGCAGCAGGTTTCGGTTCGGCAGTCGCTGCAACTGCTTCTTCTGCCAGCTGGCGCTCTACTTCCACATCGAAGGGAACATCGCCAGCAGGTTCTTCGGCTTCAAGCACAGCCTCCACTTCCCGTAGGTACTTATCATTCATGGGGTTCTCTTTCAGTAAGTCAAAGAACTCCTGCCGGGGATAGACCTTGTGGAACAGAGGGAATGTGGGGTCATAGAGGGTAACTTCCTCGTCACCCAAGGAAAGCAGTTCATACTGCTGGGCACCGATATACAGAGGATCGCCCAAGGATAGCTTATACTCTTTGGGCGGAGGGGGTGGCGGATTCAGTTCGTCATAGGTCGGCTCCATAGGACGGGCAATTTCGCCGTTCAGCTTTTCAAGCATGGCTTTTGCCCGGTCTACATGATGAGCATTAGCGGCAATGACTTGCTCCATAGCCTCTCGCATAGCAGGCAGGATAAATACATCACCCTGCGCCAGCCGGGTTGTCTTTTCACCCTGTCCAAATGCAGACCAGCATTGAGAAATCGGATACAGATAGAAGCACCGATCCTTTTCGCCCATCTGCTCCCAAAAGTCGTTATGGTCGTAGATGATGGACCGGAACTCTTCCACCAACTTGTGCCGTTCTTCCATAACTGCCTTGTTACGCAAATAGGCGGGGTATGCCGCTTTCTGCTTCGGGGTCAAGTACCGGTCAGCAGCGATCAGTTCCCGGATTCGCTTTTCCACCATGGGCCATTTCAGCAAAACTTCTGCTGTATCCTGGGTTTCTGAACGGTAGCGGGAAATGCTGATGCCTTTTCCGTCATGTTGTTCCCACAGTCCGCTTCCGGGAATTGCATCTGAATGACCACCCCATCCGTAAGACTTTTTCAAAAACTCAATGTTTTCTTTTGCAGTCTTATTCTGCATGAAGTGTTCATAGATCGCCAGCTTTCCGTTTTCATAGCTATTGCCATAGGCAATAACATAGTCAATGGCAGCTTGGGGCAAGTTAAAACCGGTTCCATCCTTAAACTCTCCCCGGAGGATCTTCGCTTTCTGCATTTCCTCGGTGGGCAGGAATACTTCATCCGGTGCCAGCCATATATCCATCAGCAGCATACCTTCAATATGCCGTGCGACAGAGGACCAACGATCATAAACCTCCCGTTCCCGGTTAGGGTAGGAGCCACGCCACATGTGGAACATATCGTCATAGGCACGATAACCGGCCCGCTGACCGTTACTGAGGATCTGTTCAATGAAGGTGTTATCAAAGAACTTTTTAAGAAAATTGCCGCGTTCCTTATTGTCCGGATTGGACGCAAAGAACGCGGCTATTTCTACTCGGTGATCTCTTAACTTTTCACAGGTGCGGAGCAATTCATTTTTCTCTTCGTCTTGGTGGAAATATTCAACATCCCAGTTGAAGTTTCCATTACGGCCACTTAGCTGTAAACCACTTCCGCCAGAACTGTCTCCTCGGCTGCTTGCCGGAGGTTGTTCATCAGCTGGACCCACAACATCTGATCCTTCGCTTTCAGCTCCTCCGTCACGCCCTGCTGCCGGGCCATCTTCTGCAGCAGGTTCTCCAGCATCTCGTTGGCCTGCCGGTCCACTTCCTCCAGGTGTGCGTTCAGCTTGTCTGCCAGCATCATCCCGGTGTACAGTGCGCTCCTGTGGCTGCGCAGGAAGCTGCGCCGCAGCATCCCATACTTGCCCACCTTCGGTGCCTCCGGTACTTCCAGGTTCGGGAGCAGATAGTCGCCCTGCATTGTATAAGTCAGTTTCATAGTCTGTTCTCCTTTCGGTTTGATTTTTTCTGCCTTCATGATAGCGGTTTTCTTCTCTGTTGGCAAATGTGCGAGCTTTGGATTTTTCTTCTCTCTGCATAGCACGGACAGTCACTTCGATCTCCCGAAGCACCATTTCAGAAATGTCGCTGGCAGCAACGCCAAGGACACCGATGGTTTCATGGGTGTTGAAGTCCAGCACCTGGGCAAAGTCCTCAAAGGTATAGAGGGCATCTGCATCATATCCGCAGCGGGTCATCAGCATATAAGCGACACTGTTTATCAGCGGTTGCTTCAGCCATTGCTTCGTGTTCAGCTCGTCCAGTTCTTCCAACAGGCTGTTGCCCTTTACTGCCATCAGAGTTGCCACATAATCGTCCAGATTATCGTTGACCACATACTCCGCAATCTGCATAAGGAAATGGGGAAAGTCGCCGGTGTCAGTCGGTTCACCGAAACTGTTACTCAGCGCTTCCTTTACCTCATCCAGATAACGGTCTTGCAGTTGCCATAGACTCACTTCCCGGCCTGCTCTGCTGTTGGTGTCGGACAGATCGAACACATAGCGCAGCTTGTAGGGTACATCCCGGTCTATCAAAAGGGCGATACCTCTTGTGCCTTTGTTTACCCATCTGCCAAGCTTATTCCAAGTGTCGATCTCAGCACAGGCAGTTGCATCCGGTTTTTGCGCATGGATTAACAGCTGTTCCTGGAAGTCGTACTTGTAGTTGTTTGCGGCGGTATGCAGGAAGGCCATAAACTTGTCGGTATTGGAAGTTATGCTCAGCGCCTCCTGCGCCGCCATTTGTTTTATGATTTGCAATTTACTGGGCATTTCGCACCTCCTAACAAATCGTGTTTAGTTGTAGTTTGCTTGAATTTCGCCGGTTTTCAGTCTGGAACAGATGATCTCCGGGCGAACCCATAGCCGCTGGAATTTCCGCCATTCGGGATTTGTCTGTCCATCCTTGCCCCGATACAGCATGGCAAAGGGCAGGAATCCTGCCGCCCAAGTGTCCAGCAGCCGCTTTTCCGCTTTTTCCATGGTATCACCGGGATAGCCAATTAGAACATAGCAGGCGGTTCGGTGGGATGCTCTGATGATGCCGCCATCCTGCAGCAGCTTTCCTGCGGCGACAAGCGGTTCATAATCATCCGGGGTGTCGTAGGCGAAGTACATTCGCTTGGTCTTGACTTCCCGCAGAAGATCCACATGCCATGGGCGAAGCAGCTTTGCTTCCAAACCTCCGGTGAAGATGGGTTTTTCCGTTTGTCGGTTCAGCATTTCAAACACATCCCGGATGTGCTGCTCGGAACAGGCAAGCAGATTATCGTCCAGTACAATATGCCCCTCTGTAATCGGCAGTTCCCGGAGAACGCCGCCCTCTCGCATAGGTACAGAACAGAACCAGCAGCGGTTGGGGCAACCTCTGGAGGTAATGACATACCCCTTTTTTAGATACATACCGGGTATAAAGTCGCCGCCCGGATGGTTAAAGGCAGGGCCTCCCACAAGGACAGGCACACCCAAAGTACGCCACTCTGCCGCAAGCATTTCTGCTTTCGGCAGATCGTAGGTGAATGCCACGGATACATGAACCTCATCAATATCTGCCAGTCCGTCCTTGGGTGGAACAGAGGTAAAAGCCAGCGCATCATCGGGTGTCGCTTTGGTCTTACGGGGGAACACCCTCGCAATTCTCTTATCTTCCATGATGTTATCCTCAGTCCAGCTTGATTTTGACTTCTACGGTCACACCACGGTCCGGAAGCACAGAGGCGAACAGCAGACCGGTCCGGGCATTGGAAATGGTTGTGACCAGTTCATTCATGCGGCAGACAGTCGCATTGATCTCTTTCTGATTGTCCGCATAGTAATAGCCGGTTTCGTCGCTGCAGATGGGAAACCCATCCCGGCGCAGACTGCTGATCTTGCGGCGCAGATTACGCCCATCAATGCAAAAAAGCCGCTGCAGTTCACGACTGTAGACGGCCTTGCTCTTTCCTGTGTGATGTTTTCTGAGATATTCGCAGATTGCGGTTCGTTTATCCATAGGCGATTCCTCCTTATCTTTCGTGGTCCCGTTTCCGGGGTTTTTGAATAGGATAGTGTTCCAGATATTCACGGAGTTTTACGGAATATCCGTTATCCACCCAGTCC
>JAFQHF010000074.1 GCA_017398105.1 Oscillospiraceae bacterium
GTCATGACCCCGCCCTACATAGAATGTGTTATTTTACAGGTTTCCAGTCAAACTCCATGTAGTTGCGCCGGTAATGGTGATGTTCTGATAGGTGCCGATAAGGCAGTCGCTACCGGCAAAGCGCACCAGGCGGCCGCCTTCGGTGCGGGCGGTCAGCATGTCCTTGTCGCGGCCGTCCACCAGGCAGCGCAGGGTCTGGCCTACATAATTGGTGTGGATCTCTTCGGAAATGGCGTTTTGAACAGCGCAGAGTCTGTCAAAGCGGCGGTTTTTCTCTTCCTTGGGGGTGGGGTCCTCCATAGATGCGGCAGGGGTGCCGGGACGGGGGGAGAAGATGAAGGTGAACAGGCTGTCGTAATGCACCTGCCGGATCAGAGAAATGGTATCTTCAAATTCCTCCTCGGTTTCACCGGGGAAGCCCACGATTACATCGGAGGTCAGCACCAGGTTGGGCATGACCTTCTTGGCATAGAGCACCTTTTCCAGATAGGTTTCCCGGTCGTAGTGACGGTTCATGGCCTTCAGCACCCGGGTGGAGCCGGACTGGAAGGGCAGATGCAGCTGCTTGGCGATCTTGTCGTGCTTTGCCATGGTGTCAAAGAGCTTGGTGGAAGCATCTCTGGGATGGCTGGTCATGAAGCGGATCAGAAAATCGCCGGGGATCTGGGCGATGGCATCCAGAAGATCGGCAAAATCCATGCCGCAGCTTAAGTCCTTGCCGTAGGAATTGACATTCTGACCCAGAAGGGTGATCTCCTTGGCACCGGCCTCGATAACGGCCCGGCACTCTGCCAGAATGTCCTCCGGCATACGGCTGCGCTCCCGGCCCCGGACGTAGGGGACGATGCAGTAGGTGCAGAAATTGTTGCAGCCGTACATGATAGACACCCAGGCCTTCAGTCTGGAATCGCGCACCTGGGGGATTCCCTCGGCGATGGAGCCGGGTTCATCGGCAATGTAGAACTGGCGCTTTTTCCGGTTCAGCACATTCCAGAGGATTTCGGGGAACTGCCACAGATGGTGGGTAGAGAACACACCGTCCACATGGGGGTAGCTTTTTTTGATCCGATCGGAAACCTTGGTCTCACCGGCCATGCAGCCGCACAGGAAGATCTTCTGGCGGGGGTGGCGGCGCTTGGTATGGGTCAGGGCACCCAGATTGCCGAATACACGCTGCTCCGCGTGCTCCCGGATGGCGCAGGTGTTCATTATGACCACATCGGCCCCTTCCGCTTCGGATACGATGCGGTAGCCGCTCTGGGCCAGGTAGCCACGGAGCTTTTCGGAATCGGCCTCGTTCTGCTGGCAGCCGTAAGTTTCCACATAAGCGGTGGGGACAATTTGTTCACTTTGCCAGAATGCGGCAATTTTATCACAATAAGCAAACTGGGCATCCAGCTCAGCCTGAGAAATAACGGTGGTTTTGGTGTTCATAGGGAAATCCTCCGGTGGATAATATCTCAACTATAAATAATAGCATTTTTTGCG
This sequence comes from Oscillospiraceae bacterium, assembly GCA_017398105.1. The sequence continues at coordinate 1,489 of JAFQHF010000074.1, forward strand.
CATATTTGCAAGGGCAGAAACCGGAGAAATGGTGGTAAATTATCGCTTTGCATACGATGAATTGTAGGGGGGGGTCATGACCCCGCCCTACAGTAGCATTGTATGATTCGTACGCTAAACGATAATTTTGTGAACATTCTATGATTTTCCTTGCAATCTTTTGTGAATCATGATAAACTAACCGGGTTGATTTACCCGTAATGACGGAGAAATGAGGATTTTTATGGATCATGCAGAAAAGAAAGCCACACCGGGCAAAATTGCGCTGGCTGTGGCTGCCGTGGTGCTGCTGGCAGCGGTGCTGATCGGCATTGTGATGAGCGGTTTCGGCAATGAGCAGGCAGCTCAGCCGGCTGCTGAGACTGTGGAGACACAGACGCAGGCAACCATTCCTGCCGACGGCAATCCCGAGGATGAGACTGCCAAGGGCAGCTATACCGCCTCTGATGAGGCTGTCCGGGCTGCGGCCGATACCGTAGTCGCTACCATGGGCGATTACACCCTGACCAACGGTCAGCTGCAGGTTTACTACTGGATGGAAGTCCAGAGCTTCCTGAGCAGCTATGGCAGCTATGCCGCTTACTTTGGCCTGGATACCACCCAGCCGCTGGAAACCCAGGTGTGCACCATGGCGGAAAACGGCGAGAGCTGGCAGCAGTTCTTCCTGGCCGGTGCCCTGAATACCTGGCGCAGCCATCAGTCCCTGGCCGCCGAGGCCGAGAAGGCCGGCTTTGAAATCCAGCCCGAGCTTCAGGCAGAACTGGAAAACATTCCTGCCATGATGGAGCAGAACGCCATGATGTACGGCATGGAAAGCGTGGAGCAGCTGCTGAAGTACAATGTTGGCGGCGGTGCCTCCATGGATGACTATGTGGACTTCATGGAGCTGTACTACAAGGGATATTCCTACTACAGCCAGATGGTGGAGGCCAATGTGCCCACTGATGCGGAAATTGAAGCCTACTTTACCGAAAACGAGGCAGCCTATCTGGAAAGCGGTCTGGCCCGGGAGGACAAGTATGTGGATGTGCGCCATGTGCTGATCATGCCTGAGGGTGCCGATTCCTCCAATATCCGTACCGAGACCTTTGAGGAAGCTGCCTGGGAAACCAGCCGTGTCAAGGCAGAAGAGCTTCTTGCCCAGTGGGAGCAGGGCGACAAGTCCGAGGAAAGCTTTGCCCAGCTGGCAAAGGATCACTCTCAGGATGGTTCCGCTGCCGACGGCGGTCTGTTCACCGATGTGACCAAGGGCCAGATGGTGGAAGCCTTTGAAAACTGGTGCTTCGATGAAGCCCGTCAGGCCGGTGACTATGGTCTGGTGGAAACGGAGTTTGGCTATCATCTGATGTTCTTCGTGGGCAGCCGTCCTGTTTATCCGGATTATGTCAAGAGCGACCTGCAGAACACCTTTGCCAACGATCTGGTGAACAATGCCGTTTCCAAGTACACGGTGGAGGCAGATTTTGAAAAGATGCTGATCGCCGCTGTGGATATGACCGGCGGTGCCGGGGATGCAGAGGAAGCACCTGTGGCAGAGGAAAAGCCTGCCCTGAGCAATGAGAACAAGGTTGTCATCGTTCTGGCCGGTGTATCCATTGCCGCACTGGTTGCCGCAGCCTTTGTCTTGAATAAAAAGGAACACGAATAAAAAGCGAACGAGCTGCCCGGTGAAAATCGGGCAGCTCGATTTGTTATTTCAAAGGAAGGGTATGGAAGATCTCAGCGGTGATGGACTTGAATTCGGCCGCATCGGTGGATTTTCTCAGCCGCTTCCACAGCTTGTCGCAGCCTTCGAACCGGTCGTGGAGGAAGCCCCAGTTTTCCTTGAGACGGAAAATGGCATTGCGGCTGCCGCCGAACGCCACTTCATAGACGGCCATCATTTCCTCCATGAAGCCTTCCAGTGCTTGCACGGTGGTTCCGCCGGAAAGCATGCCGGGATCGGCAATGAGACCCCGGCCGATCATGACGGAGTGCACCTGAGGATATTTTTGGGAGATGGCCTCTGCCTGGGAAAGGGTCAGAATGTCGCCGTTGTAGCACAGGGGATTTCTGCTGTTTTGCACCGCGTAATCAAACAGCTCCATATGGACACTGCCGTCATAGAACTGCTTCCGAACCCGGGGATGGATGGTCAGCTCTTTGATGGGGTAGCGGTTGAAAACCTCCAGCAGAGCGGGGAATTCCTCGGGGTTTTCCAGTCCCAGCCGGGTCTTGACGGTGATGGGTAGGGGAGAAGCATGGAAAATCTCATCCAGAAACCGATCCAATGCATCCGGGCTTCGGAGCATGCCGCTGCCCTTGCCCTTGGATACCACGGTGCCCGAGGGACAGCCCACATTTAAATTCACCTCGTCATAGCCCCGGTCCCTGCAGACCTGGGCAGCCCAGAGAAAATCCTCGCTGACCTTGGTCAGAACCTGGGGAACGGCGGCAAAGGGCACACTGTCTGCAAGGGGAAGCTCCCGGTCTTCCTTGTGAGTCAGCTGACGGTGAATGGTGGGGGAAAGGAAGGGCATATAATATTTGTCCACGCCGGGAAAATATTTGTGATGGAGGCGACGGTAGATGCTGTCCGTCAAACCCTCCATGGGGGCGAAATAATAGTGCATACATTGCTCCAATTCTATCTGTGAATGCAAAATGCGAAATGCTAAATGCAGAATGAAGCGCAATTATTTTACGTTCAGCATTCTGCATTTAGCATTTTTCTTAGATCTCAGAAATCACGGGAAGGATCATGGGGTTGCGCTTGGTGGTCTTGTACAGGTATCCGCTGATATCGTTCTTGATGGCGGACTTGATGGCGGCCCAGTCCCGGATGTGCTTGCGCTGGCAGCGTTCGATGGCTTCCATGGCAACCTCCTGCAGGGACTCCATAAGCTCCTCGGATTCCTTTACATAGATAAAGCCTCTGGTGATGATGTCGGGGCCGGTGAGAACGGAGCCGTCCTCAGCGCTGAGATTCACCACCACAACGACCATACCGTCCTCGGCCAGGTGCTTGCGGTCCCGCAGGACTACGCTGCCCACATCGCCCACACCGCTGCCGTCCACGAAGACCTTGCCTGCGGGCACGGTGCCCTTGACCTTGCAGGTCTTGCCGGACAGTTCGAACACGGTGCCGATCTCACCGATGAAGATATTCTTGGGGTTCATGCCCATGGACTGGGCCAGTCTGGAGTGGATCTGCAGCATCCGCTGCTCGCCGTGAACAGGCAGGAAGAACTTGGGACGCACCAGACCGTGCACGATTTTCAGCTCCTCCTGGCAGGCGTGGCCGGAAACGTGCAGACCTTCGCTCTTTTCATAAACCACATCCGCACCCTTGCGGTACAGCTCGTTGATGATCCGGGACACAGCCTTTTCGTTGCCCGGAATGGCGGAGGCGGAAATGATGATCCGGTCACCGGCGGTGATATCCACCTGCTTATGGGTATTAAAGGCCATCCGGTACAGAGCGGACATGTTTTCGCCCTGGGAGCCGGTGGAAACGATGACCACCTTGTTCTTGGGCAGGCTCTTGATGGAGGCGAGATCCACGATGGTGCCCTGCTTGACCTTCAGATAGCCCAGCTCCTGGGCGACCTTCAGCATATTCTCCATGCTCCGTCCGGTGACGGCCACCTTCCGGCCGTGGCGCTGGGCGCAGGCCAGAATGGACTGGATGCGGTGCATGTTGGAGGCGAAGGTGGTGACGATGATCCTCTGGTCGCAGTTCTTGAACTGCCTGTCCAGGCTTTCGGCGACCAGATTTTCGCTGGGGGTGTAGCCGCTGCGCTCGACGTTGGTGGAGTCAGCCAGCAATGCCAGAACACCCTGGGTGCCCAGCTCACCCAGACGGGCAAGATCCATCATGCCGTCCTTGGCGGTGGGATCGATCTTAAAGTCGCCGGTGAAGATCACAGTGCCCACGGGGGTATGGATGGCCAGGGCGCAGGCATCGGCAATGGAATGGTTCACATGGATGAATTCCACCTGGAAGCAGCCGGCCTTCACGATATCGCCGGGCTTGTGGGTGACCAGCTTGACCTTGTCCAGCAGCCTGTGCTCTTCCAGCTTCAGCTTGATCAGACCGTTGGTCATGGCGGTGCCGTGAACGGGACAGGTGACCTCCCGCATGGCGTAGGGGATGGAGCCGATGTGATCTTCATGTCCGTGGGTGATGAAGAAGCCTCTCAGTTTTTTCTGGTTTTCCACCAGGTAGGAAAAATCGGGGATCACCAGATCCACGCCGTACATGTCCTCCTCCGGGAAGCCGACACCGCAGTCGATGACGATCATATCCTTACCGTACTCCAGCAGCGTGATGTTTTTGCCGATCTCATCCAGGCCGCCGAGAGGAATAATTTTCAGTTTTTCTGCCAAATTGAATAAATCTCCTTTCAAAAATTGTCAAAAAGACATAACAAGCAGGCAGCCGCTTCCCGAAATCCGGCCCTGAATCGCCATTTTTGGGGAAAACGCCTGCAAAATTTTTGGGAATCTCTAAAAACTCTGAAAAACGGAAAGCAACAGAGTCAAAGATACCTTAATCAAGATTGGATTTTGAAATTTTGGGGAAAGGGGGCCTGGAAGGCGCACTTATCCCACGGTTTTCACCGGCCTGTTGAGAAATTCAAACCGGCATAGATTGTATATCAAGTTGGTCAGACCAATGTTGAACTCTGCCCTGGCAAGCCCAACAGAGCGCACAGTAATCCCGTGCATCGAGTTTGTCATAAAACCAAAGATATGCTCGATCCGGCATCTGGTTTTGGATTTGATTCTGTTGCTTGCCTTCTGTTCTTCTGTCAACGGCTGCTTCTTGGTGCCCCGCTCCTGGATACAGTTTTCAACATTCTGTGGTAGTGCTTCTGCTACAACGCTGCCCCAATAGGCGCTGTCTGCGTAAACAGCTTTGTCGGTCTCGTTGATCATTGTGGGCATAGGCTGGCTGTCGTGTACGTTTGCGGGAGTAACGGTGTAATCTGTGATGAGCTTGCTGTCTGCATCGGCTTTCACGTGATCTTTATAGCCGAAGTGGAATTCTCTTCCCTTTCTGGTCCAGCGGGCATCCATGTCTTTTCTGCGTAGTTTGTGAATATTCTCCGGTTTCTTCCACGCATCAGGAACGTTTCCCTTCTTGATATCCTCATTTTCATTATGATGATTATGCTGACGGGGTGCTTCCACGAATGTTGCATCCACGATGGTTCCGGTGTGGGTAATAAGTCCGGCATCTTCCAACTGCGCATTGAACAGGTCGAACAGTTCCCGGATCACGTTTGCCTTGGTCAGAGTGTCCCGGTAGAGCCAGATGGTCTTTGCATCCGGCACACGGTCGCCCAAACCCAGCCCAAGGAACCGCATGAAGCTCATACGGTCATTGATCTGGTATTCGGTCTGGTCATCGCTGAGATTATAGATCCGCTGTAGAACAAGCGCCTTGAACAGCATGACATAATCATACGGCGGACGTCCGCCTGCACCTTTGGCCTGCTTTTTGAATACCTTTGTCAGCTTCGGGCGGAAAAGCTCCCAGTCGATTGCACGATTCAGCTTTTCCAGAGAATCTCCCAATTTACTGAGCTTTTCTAACCGCAGGCTTTCATCCCATATTCCTATCTGCATTTCTTTCGCCCTCCTTCTTGATACTATTTTAGCATATCTTTTGATATTTGGGCGATTGTATTTAGTTTTTAGAGATTACC
>JAFQHF010000075.1 GCA_017398105.1 Oscillospiraceae bacterium
CGGCTGGCCCAGGAGGAATTCAGCAGCAGGCCATATCCCTGAGATGTCATCAGGAAGGGAATGCCGCCATTGCCGCTGTAACGGAAACCATCCCACTGGTGCCACATCCGCCGTTCCCAGCCCCGCAAATCCAAATCCGCAATAGAGTACTGGCCCAAGCCATAGACGCAGGTTTCCTCCGGCAGATCAAACCGCTGGGTCAGTTTCTCCCCAGTCCAGGAAATGGTTTCTCCCTCAGGTGTGGAAAACACCAGATTGCCAACGGTATCCCGCACTTCCACATAGAACGGCTCCAGATAAATATACGCCGTAAGCTTTTGGGTAGAAATCACCACCAGATTGTCCTGTTCTGTTACACAGACATCGGGACAGTCAAAGGCCGTGCGCTCCACCACAAGGGTTTCTTCCTGGCGGAAATCCTCCTGTAAGGTCGTCCACATTCTGAAAATGTTTTCTGCGACAAATTCCATTTTCAGTGAAACTGTCTCACCCCGCAGGCAAATACCACCGGGAGTAGTCTGATGCATACCAATTTTCTTTAGATGCATTTGGTCACACCTCTAAACTACAAATTTACTGTTATTATACGATATAACATATGTGAAAGCAATGTGGCAACACAATTTCGTTTTCAGATATATTGAAATTCAATTCACATCCGTACCGGATGCGTCTTGTATTTGAAGGACTCTCCACGGCCTAAAAACATGCCACCGGCATGTTTTCTGAACGGCCTTTCAGGGCCCATCACGAGTATAAAAATATCGGCCACCTCGTAAGGGGTAGCCGATATTTTGGCATATGCTACGTTACTTGATACAGTGCAACGCTATTTTCCGGAGCGTTGCATATGAGAATTATCTCAAAATTGCTTTCAGATCTTCTTCAGGAGTGGTAATGGGCGCAATATTGAACTTCTCAACTAGGAAATTCAGCACATTGGGAGAAACGAATGCAGGCAGCGTAGGACCAAGGCGGATGTTCTTGATGCCCAGATGCAACAAGGTCAGCAGGATGCAAACAGCCTTCTGCTCGTACCAGCTGAGAACCATACTCAAGGGCAGATCATTGACACCGCATCCAAAGGCATCTGCCAAGGCTATTGCGATCTGGATTGCAGAATAGGCATCATTACACTGTCCGATATCCATAAGCCGGGGCAAACCGCCGATGCTACTTGGTTACCTCCTTCATGGCATCGCCCAGCTTATTGACACAGTGGGAGAAAGAAATATATTCCGGACAGATATCGTCGCATCTACCGCAGCCGACACACATATGGTAGCCGTTTCGCTGCTTGTAATCCAGAACCTTGTGCAGCACCTTGAAGCGCATCCGCTCTCCATTCTTCTTCCGGTAGCTGCCGCCACCTGCCACATCGGTGAAGCCATCCACCATACAGGAAGCCCAGACCCTGCGTCGTTCGCCAACCTTGGCATTTTCCGCGTAGTACAGATCCTGCATGGTAAAGCAGGTGCAGGTGGGGCAGACGAAATTACAGCGACCACAGTTAATGCAGCGCTTGTTGTACTGCTCCCACATTGTGGAGCGAGCTACATCACCGGTAAGATTATCCGGGATCTTCACAACGGTTTTGTTCTCATGCACCTGATCCGGAACGACCAGATGCCGGGATGCACCCATATCCAAAAAGAACTGATTCCAGACGGCATCCTTGCAGTTCAGCTCATAAACGCCATCTGCCACATTGATCGAGATTGCCATACCAGAATTCTTCCAAAACGTTCATACCTCACCCTCTTTAAAAGCGTGTGTGATGTTACCTCTGCTGCCCGGGAATTGCAAGTAGGTAAGCTGCACAAACCTGGGTGGTGTTTTTTGCTATCAATGGAAATAGCCTCGTTTTCCGCAAAAAAGGGCATAAAAAGCAGATACCGTAACTGACACAATTGTATCAATTACGGTATCTGTGATGGTGCGAGTGTTCTTATAGGACTTTTTGAAAAAGTATGTCATACCAGCGTTTTTCAGATTTCAGGGCAGTGAATTTCCATGTTTTCACTTTGCAATCCTCCATAAAACCGCTGATAGCCTTTTGATTAAATAAAGGGATTAAAGTACCGGCTGCCGTTATGGAAGGTGATCAGCAAAGACAGGAGCATCAGTGCGGTACAGACCACAATACTGATGATATCCATCTTAGAGAATTTTCTTCCGGAATACCAGGTACGCTTTGCACCCTTACCGAATCCACGAAGCTCCATGGCATTTGAGATAGTTTCGATCCGTTCCATGGAGGAAAGGATCAGCGGAATCAGAATGGAGCTGGCTGCTTTCAGCCGGTCTACCAGGCTGGCCTTCTTGCTCATTTCCGTGCCTCTTGCCTGCTGGGCCAGGGAAATATCCCGATATTCTCTCTGAATATCAGGAATGTAACGCAGGGCCAAAGCCACAGCATAGCTGATTTTATAGCTGACACCGATCCGGTTCAGGGATGCCGCGAACTCAGAAGGATTGGTGGTGCAGATAAACAGCAGAACGATAGGAATGGTGCAGGCATTCTTCAAAATTACGTTCAGATGGTAAAACAGCTGCTCGGCCGTGACCACATAGGGGCCGAAGAGCTTAAAGAGCACGGTTTCCGTTCCGTAAATGCTGGTGCCATGATCCGGGCTGAACAGGAAAATCAGCACATTGTTCAAAATGATATAAACAAACATGATACCCAGCATGAAGGAAATATCCTTCACCTTCAGATTTGCCACCCGGAACAGAATAAAGGAGCCAATGGTCAGGGCAATCAGCAGCGGGGTATAGAAGCTGGTCATGGCGGCCAGGCTCCAGGTGATCAGACACACCAGCTTACAAGCACCGGTGAGCCGGTGGATCTGGGAAGGCCGGTCAATGTAATTAAATAAATTGATCATTTGCGCACCTCCCGATCCCGTGCGATAAAACGCCGTGTAAACTCCTCGGCATCTGCTATGCCGCAGGCCGCTGACAGATGGTAAAGAGATGTCTCTTTCAGGTGGGCAGCATCTACGATGTCCGGGGAATTCAGAACCTCTGCCGCAGATTTATCCGCAATGACCCGACCAGCGTTGAAGACGATGGCTCTGGGAGTATACTCCAGCATCAGATGCATGTCGTGGGTAATCAGCACAACGGTAACGCCCTGCCGGTTCAGCTCACTGAGGAAGTCCATGATCTCTGTATAGTGCTTCAGATCCTGACCGGCGGTGGGTTCGTCCAGCAGGATCATTTCCGGCTTCAGCACCAGAATGGAGGCAATTGTGACACGCTTTTTCTGGCCGTAGCTCAAAGCGGAAACCGGCCAGTTGCGGAAGGGATACAGGCCGCAGATTTTCAAAGTCTCCTCAACTCTGGGGCGGATCTCCTCTTCGGAAACGCCCCGGTTACGCAGGCCCAGGGCTACTTCGTCGAAGATCTGGGTCTTGGAGATCATCTGGTTGGGGTTCTGCATAACGTAGCCGATGTGGTCAGCACGCTCCTTGATGGACAAAGAGTTCAAGTCCACACCATCCAACTCCAGTATGCCACTCTGGGCATTTTCAAAGCCGCAGACTACTTTGGAGAAGGTGGATTTACCGGCACCGTTGGTGCCAACGATACTGAGCATCTCACCCTTATGGACGATGGCGTTGATGCCGCGAAGGGCATGGTGGCCGCCTTCGTAAGTAAAGTCCAGGTTTTCTACTCTCAGCAGGATATCCTGTTCGGGCGCTGCCTCCGGAGCAGGCTGCTTATCGAACCAGCTTTGGACCTGTTCCTTCTGCTGCTGGGACAGCTTCAGTTCCGGCAGGTAGGAAGGCCGCATATCCGCCGTCAATTCCACACCGGCATATTTCAGTGCGGTAACATATAGTGGTTCCCGGATGCCCTTCCGCTGCAAAAGTTCAGAGCAAAGCAGGGCATCCGAATCGCCGTCATACTGGATCCGTCCATCGCCCATGACGATTACCCGATCCACAGGGCAGTACAGAACGTCTTCCACACGGTGTTCGATAATGATGACGGCGCAGCCGGTGCGCTTCTGGATCTCATCAATGAGCACGATGGCCTGCTTGCCGGTAGCCGGGTCCAGATTGGCAAGAGGCTCGTCAAACAGCAGAACATCTACCTGCCCCACCATAACGCCGCCAAGGCCAACACGCTGCTTCTGACCGCCGGAAATTTCGTGGGGTGCATGCTTCAAAACCCGCTTTACATCCACCAGCTCTGCGATCCGCTCCACTTCCCTGTGCATTTCTTCAGTAGGGATGCAGTCGTTTTCCAGGGCAAAGGCAATATCCTCCGCAACCGTCAGACCGATGAACTGACCGTCAGAGTCCTGCAAGACCGTGCCTACGATCTTGGAAAGGCCAAATAAGCCAAGCTCCAGAGCATTCTTCCCGCAAATAGTCAGCTTGCCTGTAGCCTTACCAGGGTAAGAATTGGGAACCAAGCCGTTGATACAGTGGGCCAGGGTAGATTTTCCGCAGCCGGAGGGGCCTGCGATCAGGACTTTCTCACCCTTACGGATCTGCAAATTGATATCATAGAGGGTCGGCTCCGCCTGAGCGGTATACTGGAAACCAAAATCCTCAAAGGAAATAATTGCTTCGTTTTCCAATGGATCTTCCTCCTACGAAGAAAGGCAGGCGCAGGGCCTGCCTTTCAAAATGTGTAGCATTACTCCTTGGTCAGGCTGCCGGCCTTAGTCTTGGTGGCTGCGTAAGCAACGCACAGCAGGCTGCCCACGATAGCAGTGGTGACAGCGTTGCCGACTGCTGACATCAGGCCCTGGGCGAACAGCTTGTCCAGAGGTTCATTGTAGATCAGGATGTCCAGCACAGGTGCAACAGCGCCCCAGCAGATGATGTGGGATACGATCTGGCCGATGTTGAACTTGACCAGGCCCTTCTTGCCCATTTCTGCCTCGTCCATCTTCAGCAGCTTGGCTGCAAAACCAACCAGCAGACCGAATACGGCAGAAGCAATAACCCAGCTCCACCAAACACCCCAGCCAAAGCTGAAGTCGATCAGTGCATGACCGATAAAGCCGATCAGAGCGCCAGCCACAGGGCCATAAACGATGGACATGAATGCCAGCAAGCCATACTGGGTGGAAATGTTAACGTTGGGAACAGGGCTGGGAATGGCAACGAAGCGGCCCAGAACAAAGAACAGAGCAGCGCCGATGCCGATGGCTACGATGGATTTTACAGAAAACTTCTTCATAATTTCTACCTCCATAATATTTCTATTTCAGGCAAACGCCAAAAATACATTAGAAGAATCCCTTAAAGGGTTCAATGCGAATCCGCCAGGAGTTGCCGGTGCCAACATTATAAGCCCGGGCAAAAGAACCCTGGTTAATGGCAACCGCCACACAGTCCAGGCTGTTCACATAGGCCAGTGCTTCACCCACATATACATCCGCAAAGCTCTTGCCGAACAGGATGATATTGCGGTAAACGCATCGGGTATCATTCTCAATGGTAATGCTGACACGGTCGCCGTATTGGATACCGGTTTCCAGGAACAGAGTACGGGGAATATTGGTCCAGAGGCTGCCGAAACGGACATCCAGCACGTCGATGGTACCGCAGGCGGCATTGCCTTCGATATAAGGCTCCACGATGGGCAGGCTCACCAGAGAAGTCACCGGAAGCTCAGGTCCAACGCCTTCAAAATCAATGATCCCAGCGGCCAGACGTGCACCGGTGTAGGCATAAACATCCCGGCCATGGAAGGTATAGCTCTCACCAGAGCGGGGAAGTCTGTTTGTATTCTCGTCGATTTCCCGGACAGCCTCGATGCCTTCCAGACGGATTACATGGGTCAGGGTACCATTGTCGGGAGTAACAATATAACGTCCTGAATTGGTTTTCACCACAACGCTTTTTCTGTCAGAACCAACGCCGGGATCGACTACGGAAACAAAGACAGTTCCCTCGGGCCAGTAATTGATGGTCTGGATCAGACGGTAACTGGCTTCCCAGATATTAAACGGAGTAATGTCGTGGGTCAGGTCATGGATTTTCAGGTTAGGATTGACCGTATAAGCTACGCCGTACATGGCACTGACAGCACCATCAACCAGACCGAAATCAGTTTGGAAAACCAAAGGATTCACAGGACAAACCTCCTAAGATCTAATACAAGAACATTATAAAATAATCCTGATAAATGTCAACCTGCAATCTCACCAAAATGCAATCTTACCCGTTTCCCTGATAGCAACAGCTCACTCTGTTTAATTTAATGATCATCATATTTTTTAGAAAAAGCTGTTTAAATATTGAAACAGTCTTGAAATGATCACTTAGTCTATTTTATTCTCCTAGAATTCGCGCTTTGTATTTCTGTTTTTCCTTGTTATGTCTATCATTTCCCCATATTTTACCTTTTCAAAACACCAATTGGAGGCAAAACGGGGTCAACTTATTTGATTCAAATACCCAGTGTCCACCAAACGTGGAAAACTGCCTAAACCAAACAATTTAGGCGTTTGGGGGTACATAGCATCAAATTCCCTTATTCTTACATCACACCCTGTTAAGCCCGTGGATATCTGAATTATTTGCACCCAAATGAAAGTGAAAGATATAATGGATATAGGAGGTGTGACATGGATTATTTTGTCATAATGGCACTGGTGGCAACATTAGGAACTTGGTTCGTAACCGCGCTTGGCGCTGCTACTGTCGTCTTTTTTTCATCCCCCAATCCAAAAGCTATGGACATCATGCTTGGATTTGCTTCCGGTGTTATGATTGCAGCCAGCTTTTGGTCTTTACTGCAGCCGGCAATCGAACATGCGGAAGTCTCATCCAAGCTGCCTGCGTATCTCGTGGCAACAGCAGGTTTTTTATTCGGAGCTTTGTTTATGTGGGCATCCGACAAGACGGTTTCCTTTGCAAGAAGGAAGGTGGACAACACACAAGAGAAACCCAATGAACGCCTGCACCGCATCATCATGCTGATTCTTTCTATTACCCTCCATAACATACCGGAGGGTTTGGCTGTCGGTGTTGCGTTTGGTGCATTGCAGGGAAATGGACATACAACAGAAAACGTCATGGGTGCAATTTCAGTGGCTGTGGGAATTGGTTTGCAGAATTTCCCTGAAGGCGCAGCCGTTTCTGTTCCGTTGAGAAGAGAGGGGTATTCCAGAAAAAAGAGTTTTCTGTTGGGTCAGGCTTCCGGCATGGTGGAACCAATCGCCGGTGTCATGGGCGCATTGCTGGTTGTTTATGTGGAAGCAATTTTACCCTATGCCCTATCTTTTGCCGCCGGAGCGATGATTCTGGTTGCTGTGCACGAATTGATCCCGGAATGCCAGAGGAGTCAACAGACGGAACCATATTTCGCAACAATGGGAATTATTCTCGGATTCGCTGTTATGATGCTGCTGGATGTTATGTTGGGATAATTCTATTGCGCCCATCAGTCTGTTTTATCTCTTCGTTTCGTACAGGAGGAGCTTTCGAGTCCCATCTTAAGCACAAAAAATTCCGGTCACTCCGTAAGAAATAACCGGAATTTGGTGCGAATGTTCTTATAGGACTTTTGAAAAGTGCGCCCATACCAACGTTTTTTCGGTATCACACATACTCAAATTCAATCCACATCCATACCGGATGCGTCTTGAATTTGAGGGACTCTCCCACGGCCTAAAAACGTGCCCCCGGCACGTTTTCTTAACGGCCTTTCGAGTCCCTGCTCGAGCATTAAAAAATCCGAATGCCCGTAAGGGCACTCGGATTTTTTGGTGCGAGAGATGGGACTCGAACCCACACGGCATAACCACACGCACCTCAAACGTGCTTGTCTACCATTCCAACACTCTCGCAAATGTGCCTGATTATTATAACTGCACGATTCGGATTTGTCAACATATTTTTCTTGAAAGCGTTTATAATGAAATCCAGTGACAGTGCCAGTCCTGCATATCAAAAATAAAAGCACATCCTAATGGATGTGCTTTTATTTTTGGTGGGCGAGGCGGGACTTGAACCCGCACGTCCGCAGTGAACACTAGAACCTGAATCTAGCGAGTCTACCAATTCCACCACTCGCCCATATCCGCTTTCTGAAGGGGTTTCCCTCAGCGCTTGAGTATAATAACACAGGCGGTGGAATTTGTCAATATGTTTTTTCAAATTTCTTTATTTTTTTCAAATATCTTTACGAAGGATATATCGGACAGAGCCATACTTCTCCTGCTGCTTCTCAATTGTAAATCCACGCTTCAATGCATTGTTCAGACTGAAGGTATTTTCCGGGTGGATCGTGCACAGCAAAATATAATTCCCACGCTGCCGAAGCTCCTGCTCTGCAAGGAGCATCATCTTTCTCTGCAGACCAAGTCCCCGGTAATCCGGATGGACGGCAGCATTGTCCAGATTGATCACACGCTTCAGATCCGCCTCTGAAAAGTTCAGATCGTAGCCATAATTGCACGCCTCCAGCTCCGGCAGCAGAATGTCAAAAACGGCCGCAAGCCGGTCACCGTCCGTGGCAACCCACAATTCGATTCTCCCCTGCTCCATCATCCGGCGAACATAGTCCGGCGGGTCCAGGTAGAACCATTCCTTGTGTGCCATCGAATTCCGGACTGTCTGCAAAAAGGTGATAAACCCTTCAGTATCCGCAGCTGTCCCCTTTCGTATCTCAATTGCCATACCGTCACTCCACAACTCTCAGATAGCTGCTGACACAATACAGGATCTGGCCGTTGTATTCCACTCTTGACCAGCCCACATCCCGGTTGATGCCGGTGCGGCGAACTACCTCACCGTTTTTCAGAGAGGCCACCACCACGCAGTCCGGATCTTCCACGCTGGGAAGACTGCGAAGGTTCACTTCCTTCTTTGCCGTTACCTTGTCGTCACAGTCTTCAAACTGTGTCTGAATTTCATCCGGATCTGCCGCTTCTCCAACAGGCTCCAAATACCGGGTCACGGCATAGCAGGTTTGTCCCTGGTACGTCAGCTTCGACCAGCCATTGTCACTGATGCCGATGCAGGTGGCCACATCGCCGTTTTTCAGCTGGGTAATTACCTGGGCATCCTCATGCTCCACACTGGGCAGTCGGCGCAGATTTACGGTATCCTTTGCTGTCACCTGATAATTCTGGGGTGTAAACTGCGTTTCGATCTGTTCTTCTGACTCCTGCTGCGCCGTTTCCGTTGTACTGCCGTCTGCACTCATCAGATAGCTGCTGATGGCATAGCAGACCGTTCCCCGGTACTCCAGCTTGGACCAGCCGTTGTCACTGACACCGATGCACAACGCCACATCTCCCCTCTTCAGCTGCGCGATCACCTGGGCATCCTCATGCTCCACGCTGGGCAGTCGGCGCAGGTTGACTGCGTCCTTGGCTGTAACACGCTGATTGGCAGGAGAAAACTGTGTCTGGATATCATCGGAATTTGCTTCGGCATCAATGGAAATTTCAGTATCATAGCCGTATTTCAGATCCGTGGTCAGGTAATTGGATACTGCATAATAGATTTTTCCTTCATATTCCAGCTTGGACCAGCCGCTGGTGCTGACAGCGATGCGATGCGCCACCTCGCCGTTATTCAGGGTATCCAAAACCTGGGAGTAGGTATCCTGGCTGGGCATATCCCGAAGATTGGTTTCCTGCTTTGCAGTCACAAGCTCATCTGTTTCTTCAAAATCCATCATGGCTTCAATGTCCGGCTTGACTTCTTCCGGAACTTTTCTGCCCCTGGCAGGCTCAATTCCGTCATAGGTAAAATAGGCAACGTTTAAATCCACCGGTGCCCGGATTCCCGCAACATTTCCTTCCATGGAATACTGCCACATCTGATGGGGGCCCTCGTAGCTGGAGCCAGGTGTCTCCGGGAATGGGATCGCTGGATACTGGGCAACCCAGATCTTATACTCCGGTTCGATCCGGGACATTTCCCAATGATTCTCATTTTCCATATCCGTTTTGGAGGCATAAAACATTCCCTCGTATCCGTGAGACTCAATCTCCTCCAGGAAGGCCAACGCAATATCCGTTCTTGCCTTTTTCGTCAGCAGGAACTGCCGGCTGTCCGGTTCCTGGAAGCCCTCGCAGTCATAGGCCACGGGATACGTAACGGGATACCCCGCGATCAGGTCTGCCACAAACTTCGCCTCCTGCCTGGCTTCCTCCTCAGAAATGGCAGTGGAGAAGAAATACACACCGATCTTGACACCGGCCCGTGATGCTTCCTGCAAATTATAACGTCCGTTGGGATCTTCTTCAATTTCACCGTTCAGGGCTCTGCGGTATCCCACCCGGATCATGGCGAATTCCACACCGGACTTGGAAACCTGAGGCCAGTCGATGGTTCCCTGATATCTGGCAACATCGATGCCAAGCGCAGTTCCCTCCAGTTCCTGAGTCACACGTTCTTTCCTGGCACAGCCAGACAGAACGGACAATCCCATAAAAATCGCCAGTATGAGGCAAAGCCGGGCCAGTTTTTCTCTCTTTTTCATAAATTGCACCCATTTCTTCTAATGCTAGGGTAAGAATACCATAAAAAATGCGCCCTGTCTATATTTTTGAACTTTACAGTTTCGTTACACATATCCGCACTTTGCATGATATCCTTATTTATACAATCACTGGAAGGAGGAACGAATCGTCATGCTTCGGGATCGATGGAATGCCTTGTCAGCTGCCGGGAAGCGGCTTCGCATCATGCAGCTTATCTTTTTCGTGCTTACAGTCACAGCAGCCTCTTTGCAGCTTTCCGGGATTTGGAAGGATGCCAACCTGCTCGCCGTTCCCTCGGTTGGACTGGTGATTTTCATTCAGTCCCTGCTGGAATGGAAGCGCAATCGGGTAACCGCTGTACTGGGTTTTCTTGCATCTGTCAGTGTCGGAATCATGTTCCTTCTCGGACTTTATCTGAAATAAGCCAAAGGCGGCTCCGTGAATATACGGAGCCGCCGCTGTATGTCAAAAATCCCCTTCGGGGCTTTTCGCCAGTTTTTTTGCAGTCTGCTGCGCGCACTTCGTCGATGCATCAGATACACTGTTGCATTTTCCGCAAGCAGAAAATTCCACCCGTATCTGTGCATCTCCTCTCCCCATCAAGCACAATTTGCTTGATGGGGGCCCCGTAGCCAATGGCGTAAAAATTCCACACTTGCATCCTGAGCAGTATTTTCTGCCAGGTACACGCCCCGGCAGAAAATGTTTTTCACTTTATTTCCCGCTTTCGCAGAAAACTCTGCGAGGCTTTATTGAAAATCTGAGGCGGCTCCGTGAATATACGGAGCCGCTGTTTTTATACCTCTACATACCGGTTCAACCGGAAGAAATACAGATATTTTGCTTTGATTCCGGTTTCATAGATCCTGCTCAGCGCTTCTGCATAGGTCTGCAGCTGAGTACGATACCTGGCTGCCGCTGCTGCCAGGGTTTCCTCTGTTACATGATCCGTTTTAAAATCCAGGATGGTGATCCCGTCCTCTTCCAGAAGCGCACAGTCCACAACGCCCTGCAGCAAAACCTGCTCCCCTTCCAGGCCGTCGCCGTAATGACTTCCATCATCCAAAATGGAGAATTTAAATTCCCGCAGATGTTCAATGCCGCCGCAGAGCTTTTTTCCGATATCCGAAGCAAAGAAGGCCGCTATTTTTTCTCCGTCCACCAGGCTTCCCTGCTCCTCCGTCAGGAAGCGGCTGTCCACAAGCCGCCGGATCTCCGCCTTTACGGACTGCACATCAGCGCAGTTCTCGTAACGAATATACTGCATGGCCGCATGGATGGCATTGCCGTAGGCCTTTCCGCCAACGGACTTCTCCAGGAATTTTGGCTGCCGCCAGCGCCGGAGGATCTGTACCGGTTCTGCAGTATCCTCTGCCGCTTCTTCATCCTTCTGTCGTCCCTTCCGGTCCGTTGCGGTCTGCTTGGAGGGAGCCTGGGTCGCCGGCAGGTGGGTATACCGGAAGCCCAGAGCTTCACGAAGCTGCATTTGCGCCTGGCCCGGCATTTCTTTTCTTTCACCGGACATTCCGGAGGTTCTTTCTTCCGGATCAGACGCCGAATCCACAGTGATCTTCCACGGATAGTCGCAGAGCACGGTGTTCTCCGGCTTTCCGCCCAAGGCATGGAGCTGACCTGCTTCCATTCTTTGTACCGCCGCCATCAAAACCCAGTCACCCATACAGATGGCATCCCGGCACAGCAGTTCACCGCCGTCATAGCCCAGACGCATTGCCGCGTCCTGAATATCCTTATCCGGATTTTTGGCCGCATAGGTCATGATCAGCCGATCCCGTGCCCGGGTCATGGCAACATACAGAACCCGCATTTCCTCGCTGACGCTTTCCTCCATCATTTTTGCGCCAATTGCCGCCTTGGCTATGGACGGATATCGGACGCGGTTCTTCGTATCCGCAACGGACAGTCCCAGCCCCAGCTCCCTGTCGCACAGGATCTGGGCCTGAAGATCCTTCTGATTGAACTTCCTGGACAGATTACACAGGAAAACCACCGGGAATTCCAGTCCCTTGGACTTATGGATGCTCATGATATTGACGCAGCCGGAAGCAGCACCGGAGGCCATCACCATTCCCCGCTCCTCCAGTGCATCCAGATGCTCCAGGAACTGGGACAGATCCTTCAGGCTTCCATTCTCAAAATCCGCCGCCAGCTGGTAAAAGATCTGAAGATTCTCCCGTTTGACCTGCCCGTCCTCCATAGCTGCATAAATGCTGTCAAGCCGCGTCAGATGAAAGCAGACCTCCAAAAGTCCGGTCAGGGTATTCATTCTGGCCTCACGGCGCAGGCGATCCAGCACAGTCAGAAACTGTCCTGCTTTTTCATGCTCGGATCCCAGCAGAGCATCATAAAAGCTTCCCTTCTTTTCCGCACTGCGTACTGCCGCCAGATCCTCTGCAGTAAAACCGAAAATCGGACTCGCCAAAGCGCTGATCAGCGGAATATCCTGCCGGGGATTTACGATCACCTGCAAAAAAGCCCGCAGCGTACCGATCTCCTGGGTCTGCAGCAGATCTGTTCCGCCGCCGGATGCACAGCGAATACCCCGCTCCTCCAATGCACGCTGAAAATAACCGGCGGCGCTGCCGGGAGAGCGCAGCAAGATCACAATGTCCTCCGGAGCCACCGGCTTAAGGGTGCCGTCCTTGCGAACCAGTGTCCCCTGATCCAGCATTGCCTTAATTTTTTCCGCAGCAAAGGCCGCCTCCTCCGGATAGGTTTCCTGCTGCACCGAAAGCACGTGAAATTCCACACCGGGTTCCGGCAGAGGTTCATGAGGAATTCCCTCCCGCAGCGCTTCCGCATCGCCGTAGTGCAGGCCGCCAACACTGGGCCGCATACAGGAACGGAATACATGGTTGACACCCTCCACCACCTCCGGCCCGGAACGGAAATTGTGGCTCAGCAGAACCTTCCTGTCCTCGCCCGTCTTTGCGTCTTCCGCCGGGATATGTGTCTGATACTTTTTCAGGAAAATCCCCGGATCTGCCAGACGGAACCGATAGATGGACTGCTTCACGTCACCGACCAAAAAGCAGTTGTTCCTCTGACGGGTCAGCGCATCGAAAATGGCATCCTGCACACCGTTGGAGTCCTGATACTCGTCCACCAGTATCTCCCGAAACTGCGCTGCGATCTCCTGTGCTGCCACGGTGGGACCTGACCGGGATTTTCCCAGCAGCAGATCCAGGGTCTTATGCTCCAAATCCCCAAAATCCAGAACTCTCCTGCTTCTTTTTGCAGCGGCATAGTCCGTTCCGAACTGCCGCACCAGCGCCACCAGACCCCTTGCCCCGGCAGCGCACTGGCTAAGATCCCGGCTGATCTGCTCTGAATTATCCGCAAAGCTGTGCAGCTTCTTATCCAATCCTTTTTTCAATGCATTTCGGACCGCTTTGACCCGCTCGATCAGATCAAAATCCACATCTTTTCTCGGAAAGGACAATCTGCCGTAATCTATGCTGCGCAGGGAAACGATCTGATCCCAGCTGTCTGCTAAGCGCAGCGCTTCCAGCTGATACAGAATATCCGCAAATACCTTGGCCGGTTTTTCCATTCTGTCGCTGGACTGCAGCTGACGGACACACAGGCGAAGCACCTGGATCTGGCAGTCCAGATAACTGTGAAGATCCCGGATCAAATACGCACCCCAGGGTGTTTTTGAGATATCCGTACAGTCCTCCTGCTGCACATCACGCAGGCACTGTTCAAGCCAGCCTTCCGGGTCCAGATGACACCGGGCGCTGTCGTACACCTGTTCCAGCAGCTGCGGTACAAGCCGGTCATCGCGTCCCAGCCCCTGAGAATCCACAAAAGCCCGAAAATCTTCATTTTCTCCGGCACTTTCGTAGGCCCGGTCCAGAAGTTCAGAGAGCACCGTTTCCCGGATCTCACGGCATTCATTTTCATCCGCCACCCGGAAATCTGCTGCCAGATCCATCCGATAGGCATACTGGCGGAGAAGATCACTGCAAAAGCCATGAACGGTGGAGATCTTCGTCAGATACAGCCGCTGCATCTGCTTTTGCAGGTGCCGATTCTCCGGCTCCAGGGCAATGCGCTGCGTCAGCTTGTCCGCGATTTTTCCCCGCAGCTCCGAAGCCGCTGCCCGGGTGTAGGTAATGATCAGAAAATCATCCAGATTGGCAGGCTCGCTGGGATCAGTCAGATAGGTCAGCAGCCGATCCACCAGCACCTTTGTTTTACCAGAACCCGCTGCAGCAGAAACCAGCAGTTTTCCGCCCCGGTCATGGACTGCCATATGCTGTTGAGGTGTCAGTTTTTCAGCCATTGCGCTTCATCTCCTTTCCGATCTCTTCCCAAAATCTTGCCGCTTCCATGGTTTTGTAATTGCGCCTGTTCTCCACGGATTCCCTGTGGCAGATGATTCCATAGGGGCAATAGCCGCAGGCATCATGGCTGGAGCCCCGGGAATAAGGATTCGGCTCTACATTGCCGGAGGCGATTTCCTCCACAAACCGGGCAAGCACCCGGAATACATACCCCTTTAATAGCTGCATCTGTTCCCGGTCTGCCAGATACCCGGACAGGGAGCCGTCCCGCTTAATGCTGTAGCACATTCTTTCCGGGTTTTCTCCCGGTTCCATGGCCTGCAAAACCTGCTCATCCTGAAGCAGCAATCCCCGCCGAACCCACTGCTTCTTCCGTTCCCGGAGGGCCTCCTCCTCGTTCAGGCGGCCCTCCGCCGCCAGATACGGAACTCTGGCCGGGAAATACTGAACGCCTGCCGGAACGGGAGTCAGCCCCAGCATCTCATCGCCGCTGTCACGCAGGGCAAACAGGTACAAAAGCATCTGCAGCCCTACCCCGTTGAACACATCGCAATAGTCAAAATCCTTTTTTCCGGTCTTATAGTCTACCACCCGGTAGTAGGGGCTTCCCGGCGACTGCCATACATCCACCCGGTCGATAAAGCCCCGCAGGATGGCATTCATGCTGTGATTGGAGATCGCAATGGGAGGCAGGCCATCCTTACCGCCAAAGCTTACCTCAAAGCCTACCGGCTCGAACAGCGAATCCTTCAGTTCCATCCACAATTCTTCCACCACCATATCCAGCTCCCGGAGATTCCTCCGGAACAGATAGGTCAGTCGTTCCGATTCAATGTCCCGGAACCGCTCCGAGGCGTATTCTTCACTGAACCGATGCGCAATTTCCAGCGTTTCTTCCAGTGATACGTTATGGAAGCCGCCAAGATCCCGGATGCACCGGGCCGTATTCTCCAGAACCGCATGGACATAGGTACCAAATTCCGCCGGATCGACCGCAGCCTCCTTGCGTTCCTTTGCCCGCAGGCCGTATTTCAGGAAATAGGAGAACCGGCATTCCGCATGTCGGTCCACCTGGGAGGCGGACAGATTCAGCGTATTTCCATACAGCTTCCGAACCGTATCCCGCTCCACATCTCCAAGTGCGTATTTTTTTCTCTGACAGGCATCCTGATAATCGGCCAGAATACCAAGCTCCCTGGCTGTATCCACAGCCTCCCATCCGGAAAGGTATGCCGCAGCCTCCCGGGTATCTGCAGCAGCAAATCCGATCCCCGGATCGATTTTCCGGACACCGCCGCTTAATTCTGCCAGACGGCGATATACAAAAGACTGCTGCTCTGAGGATGCATAGACCCGGATGGATTCCACAGCGCCGCAGAAAACACCGTAAATCTCCGCAAATTCCGCCTGAATACCCTCCATGGCACCACCGGTTAGGGGAACCCCCATCTGCCGCAGCGCCACACGTTCCTGATCCGTCAGCACACCGGAGGAGCCGGTATATCCCGGCAGCTTGCCTTCCTCGCAGCCCAGAACAATCAGATGCTTTTCCTGATGGCACCGCATAGCGCTTACCGGGCCCATCTGCACCGCATCCAGGACAGGCGGAATGGTTCCCACATCATACTGGCTCAGCAGCAGCCGGAAAAGTCGGACAAAATGCTCCGATTCCCAGCGGGTCTGTCCCAGAACATCATAAAGCTGCTCCAGTGCGGAAAGCAAAATTTCCCACAGCTGATTCAGGATCTGGGCATCCCGGTTATTCCCCGCATCATCCATCTGACGGGCAAACTGAGAAAGCCGTCTTTCCAGCTGCAGATCCTCCAAAAATCCGTACAGTGCCAGAACCTGCTCCTGCAGATTCCCGGCAGCCTGAAAGCCCTTCTGCAGGCGGCTCAGGGGCATTACGGCAAGACTGCGCAGCCCATTCAGCTCCTGCAGGCGCATTTGAGAAGCATCGTCCCAGACACCGCTTAAGCCATCCGGATGGCTTTTCCAGGCATCCTCCCATTTTTTGCCGCGGATGCCCCAGAGGATCGCATAGTTCTCCACCAGATCACACGCATCCGGAGAAAGCGGTGACAGCGCAGAGCGCAGATAACGCAGAACATTCTTCTGGTCAAAGCCGCTCAATGCCGCATCCAGTCCGGCCAAAACGGTGCTGATCACACTTTTATGCAGAATTTCTTCGGTGCCGGAGCGGTAAACCGGAATCTGAAACCGATGAAAAACCATATCCACCAGCGGCTGATATACCGCCATATCGGTACAGACCAGCGTGATATCCCGATAGCGGCAGCCGCCGGACACCAACGACCTGATATGATTGGCCGCACTGATGCACTCCTGCCAGGGAGATTCGCCCAGAAATACCTGAAGCGACATTTTTCCGCTGCCATTTTCAATTGGTCCCTGAAAAATTCCTTCCCGAACCATATGCAGCGGCACCTGATTTTCCGGAATCAGTTCGACCTTCACCGGCACACCGGCTCTCCGGGCGCATGTTACGATTTCTCCGGCCGTATCTCCGGCTTTTTCAAACGCCAGCAGTCCGGAATCTATCCGGTCACAGTTAAGACTTACCGTTACATTGGGAGATTCCTGAATGAGATATTCCAGAATTGCCAGATTCTGCCGGGTAAAATCCGGAAAACCGTCTATGTAAAATTCATGCGTCTGCGCAAAGTCGCCTTCCTCCAGCTGCTCCAGCAGCCATGTCATCTGATCTCTGGGGTCCCGCTTGCCCCGGCTGCACAGACTGTCATAGGCTTCCATGATCAGCGAAAGCTCTTCCAGCTTCTGGGCAAAGCTTCCCTCTGTTTCCCGGGCAGCATGCAGAAGATCCTGAGAGGAAATACAGCAACGCTTGAATTCATCCACCGCATCGATCAGACCCGTAAGGAACTCCGGCCGGGTCTCCACCGCCGCATAGGCCTTCAGCCGGCTGCTGAGCTGCCGGGCAGCCGCAGCCATAGCCACTACCCGACCGCCGCTGTCCAGACATTCCTGCGCCGCGCTGCCCACACTGTCCGAGACCCGCCGGGCCAGACGGGTAAAGGACAGCACCTCTGCATACCGGCTGGCAGTATCTCCCGCAGTTTGGCACAGTCTGCGTTCCGTTTCATGACTGATCAGCTCCGGTACAATCAGAATCCGGTTTCCTTTTCGCTGTTTCACATCGGATGCAATTCTTCTTAAAATTTCATCCCGATTGGCCGTCCAGTCCCGGCCAAGAAGCAGATGCAGCATATCTGCGCCCCCTTCATTTCTTTATTTTTTACATAATACCACAAAATCTGTCCAAAGAACAGGGTACAATTCATTCAGGAAACAACTTCCGTTCCAGATTCCCCAGTGCATCCAGCAAAAAGAAACGAATCTCACAGTCAGTCCCGTTCTGCAGGGTATCGGTTAACGCTTCCGAGAAGCCACCGGTTTGCGCAGCCTCCCGGAAACCGGCTCCCGATGCCGGAATACACAGGGTTGGAAACGCCACACACCACCAGTTTCTGCCTGCTCCCTCCCCGATCACGATCCGCAGTGATTCATAGATCCCGGCAGGCAGGGAAAACGTATCATAATGGCGGGTATCAAAGGACTCCCGGCACAGCGTAACGCTGGTCTTTTCAGAAAAGCCTGCTGTTTCCAGGGCCAGATCCGCAATTTTCCGGATCTTGGGAAGATTTTCCTGAAGATAGGCCTTTGCCGATTCCACATCCGCAATTCCAGCAAGATCCTGACGGATGCTGTCCATCACTGCATCCCTGACCCGAAGCTTCACAAGCTGATCCGCATCCGCGTCCGAATTGGCTACCACATGCAGCCGGATCAGCTGCGTATTCAAAACCGCCCTGTCCCGCAGCAGTCCCACCAGAAAGCATACTGCCGAAATCAGAAGGCAGATTCCCACAAGTTTCCCTTTCCGTTTCATAAAAAACACCGTCCATACCGAAATACTTCCAGTATGGACGGATTTTGTCAGGATTATACAGGCATTCCAATGTACACCTGGGGATAATTTTCTTTGAGCATATTGCAGACCACTGCTGCATACTCAAAGCTGGGCATAATAGCAAAGACTGCAGAGCCGGAACCGGTCATCTGGAAGCCAACCGCACCATAGCTGTTGAAAATGGATTTGATATAGTTCAGTTCCAGATGGTCTGCCGTAACGATGGGGTCAAATACGTTGCACAGATTTTCTGCGACCTTACCCAGATCACCGGCCAGCAGAGCGCTTTCCATGGCACGGTTGTCAGGACGTTTGGCAATGGCGACCGTATCGATCTTCTGATACAGTTCCGGAGTGGAAACGGAGAAGTCCGGCTTGCAGACTACGAAAACACACTCCGGCATATCAGGCAGCTTTCTCAGGATCTCACCCCGGCCTTCCACCATTGCAGTACCGCACAGGACACAGAAGGGCACATCGCTTCCCACCTGGGCGCCCAGCTCTGCCAGTGCCAGAATAGACAGCGGATTGCCGTAATGATCATTCAGCGCCCGAAGAACCGCAGCTGCATCTGCACTGCCGCCGCCCATACCGGCACCGGAAGGAATCCGCTTGGTGATCCGGATCTCGATGCCATTGGGGTTCTTGTTCAGCGCATCGCAGTAAACCTTTGCCGCCTTCCAGGCCAGATTCGTTTCATCCGTGGGAATGCCCTCCTGAGAGCACAGCAGCTTCCAGGGCTTACCGGTACCGATATCAATTTCCACATCGTCCCGGATGGAGATGGTCTGCATAACGCTCTGCAGGTCATGATAGCCATCCTCCCGCTTGCCCAGAACATCCAGCGTCAGATTCAGCTTGGCATAGGCGCCTTCATAAAGTGTTGTCATACACAATACCTTCCTTTATTTGCAATGCAATCATTATAGCGGACGCACCGATAATTTGCAATCGCAATCCTGATAAAATTACAAAAAACTGCACACCCTATGGTTAGTCCAAAAATGGAATGGAGGTTTTGTTATGGATACCATTGCGCTGATCCTGTCCATCGTCGGATGTGTAAACTGGGGACTGGTGGGTATTTTCGGCTTTGATCTGGTCGCCTGGCTCTTTGGCGGCTCCGGCTCCCTGTTCAGCCGGCTGGTGTATACCGTTGTTGCCCTTTCCGGGCTCTGGTGTGCAACCTTCCTGTTTCGCAAAAATGCCATCATTGAAGGCGAATAAACGGACACGGCAGCTCCATAACGGAGCTGCCGCATTTTTCTATTCAGGATATCAGCCGCAGCGCACTCTGCACTTGACCACCTGATCACCGTACTTGGCAACGATGTCTGTGGTACCGGCCTTCAGGGCTGTTACAACGCCCTTCTCGTCCACCTTGGCAATATGGGGATGCTCGGAACTCCACTCAACATCAGTGGGCTCCAGATCGCAGTCCAGCTTCAGCGTCACATAATAATAGACACCCAGCTTAATATCGAACTGCTTCAGCTTCAGAACCACATTGGGGTCAACGGAAGAAGATGCCGCCACCGTGGTTTCGGGAACCGTCTCCTGCTGGGCAGGCTCCTGAGGCTGTGTTTCTGCCTGAGACTGCGTCTCCTGTACAGCCTCGGTCGCTTCCGTTTCCGCTGCCGCAGTCGTGGGAGGCTCTGTCTCCTCCACATATTTTACCACAACGGGGCATTCCAGGCTGACCTTGCCGCAGCTGATGAAAATGGTCGTCTCACCCTCGGATACCGCGGTGATCCTGCCATCCTCCGTGACCGTTGCAATGCTTTCATTTCCGGAAGTATAAATAATCTTATCCGTCGTGTTCTCCGGCTTCATCTGCATATGGATCAGGAACTGCTGGCCGGGAGTGCTCAGCTCGGCCACGCCGACACTCAGCATAAACAGCTGCTCACAGGGAACGGTCTGCTCCGCAGCCTCCGTGGTGGGCTCCACCCATACAGTAGTCTCCGGCTGAATGGGCTCATCCTGCTTCATATTGGGCAGGAAATAGCGGAAGAAAATAAAACCGGCAGCGATCAGAAGTCCGGCGATCAGCACGGTCAGCAGAATGACGACCACGGTATTGTGACGGGGAGCTTCCTCCTCATCTTCTTCCTCATCGTAGTCCTCTTCTTCCACCTCATCTTCTTCAGGTTCTGCGTTTACTTCATCGTAATCAAAAATTTCTTTTTTTCTGGGAGAAACCCGGCCGACGTCAACCTCAGTCTCGTCAACGATCTCCTCTTTCAGGAATTCCTCGCCCAGCAGATCTGCCGCTGCATCCCGGGCACACCCACAGATTGGGCAGCATTCCGCGGTATCCTGATAGGTCGTACCGCAAATGTCACAGATAATCTTACTCATAATATGCCTCCAGTTGTTTCGACACTGTACCATTATTATTTATCATTCGACATTATAGCACGCCTTTTCAATTATTACAACAACAAAAACCACGAAAGTGGTTGCATTTTTCGCATTTTTATTTTATGATATACTGGTTAAAGGAGGCGATACGATTGTCTGATCCCAATATCATCTCTCCTTTGCTGGACGGATTTACCATGGGAAACCCCATCAGCGAACACGACGGTGTCCGCTGCTGTCCTGCCATAAAGGAAAATACAGATAAAAAATACATAGTAAAAATCATCTCTATCCCGGCTTCCCAGGTGCAGATGGATGCATTGCTCCTTGCCGGTGCCTATAAAGATCCTGCCGATGCCATGGAGTATTTCCGCCAAACTGGTGAAGGCATTCTGAAAGAGGCAGAGCTTCTGAAAACCCTGTCCAGGCTGGACGGTTTCCTTCCCTATGAAGGCTGGCAGATGGAGCCCATTACCCGCCATCGGCTGGGATACGAAGTCTATCTGGTAGGCAGCTACAAGCGATCTCTGGAAAAGTATCTGAAGAAGCATCCGGTGACCCATCTGGAAGCCATCAATCTGAGTCTTGACCTGTGTGCAGCCCTTTCCGTCTGCCGTCAGGCCGGAGCGCTGTATGTGGCACTGAAGCCTGCCAATGTGTTCGTTTCCGAGAAGAAGGATTACCGCATCGGCGATCTGGGCTTTGTGCAGCTGGATGACCTGCGTTTTCTGGCCCTTCCCGGAAAATATCACAGCGCCTACACTCCGCCGGAACTTCTGGACCCCATGGCTTCCATTAACCTGACGGTGGATACCTATGCTGTAGGTATGATCCTGTATCAGCTGTACAATGATGGTCAGCTCCCCTTCAAGGGACTCAGAAATGCGGAGGATGTTCTCCCCTCCCCTGTCAATGCGGATTACGAGCTGGCAGAGATCATCATGAAGGCCATCCATCCCGATCCCGATCAGCGCTGGTCTGATCCCGCTGACCTGGGAAAGGCGCTGGCTTCCTATATGCAGAGAAATTCCGTAAATGATGTGCCCATCACACCGCACACCCCCCTGGATGTGAAGCCGGAAGACATCGTTGTCCTGCCGAAGAAGAAAAAGAAGCGGAGCAAACAGGAACCCGATGCAGCTGCTGCACAAAATACAGCTGCCGTACCGGAGATGCAGGAGCAGCCGGAGGAAGCAGCAGAACCGGTCGAAAACAGCACGGAAATCCCGGATGATACTCCCGTTGTTTCTGAAACCGCACTTCCGGAGGAAGCACCTGCTGAAGAAGACACCGAAGAAGCCGCAGAAGCAGTTCCCCCGGAGATTCCGGAGGAGCTCCCGGAAGAATCCCCGTTGGAATCGGCGTCCGAAGAAGAAATCACCCCGGAAGACGAAGAACCGTCTGCCGAACCGGAGATTCCGGAGGAATCGCCCGAAAGCCCCGAAGAATCGGTTCCGGAGCCGGAAGAACCGGAAGCTGTGTCCGAAGAAGATGTGCCTGAAGAGCCGACCCCCGACACGGAAGAGGATCTGAAGCTGTCCGAAGAGCTTTCCAGAATCATTGCCAAGGCTGATGATCTGATCTCCCACGAAATTCCCGAGGAAGCCATTCTTCCCCCACCGGAGGAGGCAGCAGACCCCTTTGCCTTTGTCCGGGAGGATTCTGACGAAATCGACGATTCCGATATCCCGCTGGATCCCGTGATGGAGGATGAGGAAGAACCCGCTCCCAAATCCAAAAAGAAGAAAAAGGAGCAGAAATTCGCAGATCCCAAATATAAAAAGCGCAGAAAGCGTCTTTTCGGCACCATTGCCTTCCTGCTGGCACTGTGCATTGCCGCTGCCGCCGGTTTCTGGTATTATCAGAACATGTACCTTCGCACCATCCATGCCATCACCATCGACGGCAGCCGGGATGCGCTTCTGGTACAGGTTGATACGGATGCAGAGGAAAATCTGATCACCGTGATCTGCTCTGACAACTACGGAAACACCCTGTCCCATCCCCTTACGGCGGGTCAGGCGGTATTTAAGGATCTGCTGCCCAACACCATGTACAAGATCCAGCTGGAAATCGACGGGTTCCATGGTCTGGTGGGCAAAACCTCCGATATTTACACAACGGATGCTACCACGAAAATTGCCAGCTTCACCTATGTAGCCGGTGCAGAAGACGGCTCCGTAATGCTGAATTTCACCGTTGACGGTGAAGAACCGGACAGCTGGACTCTGTTCTACAGTGCCGAAGGCGAAGATGAGCTGCGCAAGACCTTTACCGGTCATTCCATTACCGTCAATGGACTCACGGTGGGCAAGCTCTATACCTTCACCCTGGATACCAGCGACAATCTTTCCCTGGATGGACAGACCACACTGGAACTGATGGCAAGCCGGCTGATCCTGGCTGAGGAGCTCCATGTCTCCACCAGCGGCAGCAGTGACATCACCGTCTCCTGGAGCGTTCCCGGCGATGTGGTTGTGGACAGCTGGGAGGTTCGCTGCTACAACAATGCCCACTACGACGAAAAGGTCTATGTTTCCGATACGCAGGCAACATTCTTCAATATCGATCCCGCTTTCGACTACACTGTGGAAGTTACCGCTGCCGGAATGACCCAGCCCGCACGGGCAAGCATCACCAAGAATCCCATCGCCATCAATCAGATCAGCTTCCATGATTCCTCCGCGGAAAAGCTGACTGTGGACTGGGAATTCTCCGGTGAAAAGCCAAAAGACGGCTGGCTTCTGATGTACACCATCGACGGCGGCGAAAAGAACGTGGTCAAGTGTGACCAGGCCTCCGCCGTGATCACCCCAAAGATCCCCGGTGCAAAGTACGACATCAGCATCCACGCCTCCAATGGCACCTCTATTTTCAACAACACCGATGTGTTCACCGTTCCTCAGGCCGCTCCCTTTGACAAAAACAACCTGAAGGCTGAGCAGCTTCGTGTTGATCTGGTGAAAACCCCTGCAGAAGAAGAATGGACCTTTGAAGATCTGGAGGAAGGCGCCATCGCCGATACCTTTGCCCCCGGTGAAAGCATCTCCATCGTTATGCGCTGTGAGGATGCATTCTATCTGCCCGGTGCTTCCGTGAAGATTTTGTATGTGATCCGGGATACCTACGGAAATGTTCTTCCGGATTATGTTTCCGAGGAGAGTATTTCCTGGAAGAAAATCTGGACCCGCGGCGAAGCGACAAACGGAGAACTGACGATCCCCAAACTTCCCAACACCTCCGGTGCATATACGCTGGATCTGATCTTTGACGGTATGTCCGTTGCCTCCCTTTCCTTTACCATTGCGCCCTGACAAAAAGCCTCCCTGGAAATCCAGGGAGGCTTCGTTATTTCCCACAAAGGTCTTGTCAAGCGTAAGCGATTACGTTGGGCGCATCTCCGATTTTTGCAGTTGTTCACAAATTCTGCGCAAAAATGTGCTATGATTGGGGTAAATTATAAGAAAGGGGCCAATTTGATGCGCGGAAAAAGTCATCGCTGCCTTGGCCGGTATCTGGCAAAGCATTATATGGAAGAGGTTCCGGAAATCTGCGTGAAGGCATTTCTGATCGGCTGTATCGAGCCGGACAGAAATCCTGCCACATACCTGAAGGGGTCTGTACGTTGCCAGTGGCTGCGGGGCCATAACTACCGGAATGCCCGTCGCTTCATGCGCAGGATCTCCCTTCGTCTGGAGCAGAAGGATACGCTGAATCTTTATGATTACTATACCCTCGGCAAACTGATCCATTATACGACCGATGCCTTTACTTACGCCCACAACGATACCTTTCCTACCGATCTGGCAGAGCATAAGGTATACGAAGACGCCCTGCAGGAGCATTTTCTGGAATTCATGGAGCAGGACCCCCATGTGGATATCCGCTTTGCCCGTTCCATCATGGATGCAATTTACAGTTACCATCAGGAATACGAGCAGACGGAATCCAATATCCAGAACGATTCCAGATTTGCCCTGACTGCCTGCTGCTGCGTGCTGGCCCTGTTGTTTGTAAAACCGATTTTCTGATTTCCGGAGCTGCTGTTATGCAACGAATTTTATGGATGCTTCTGGATGCCGCTGTGGCTTCTGTGGTGCTGATTCCCCTGTTTTACTGGCTGAACAAGCGGTATTACCAAAATCCCGGTAAAACGGTCTGCTATTTTCTGTTTGCCTTTTATCTGTCGGCTGTATATGAAGTGGTGGGGCTTCCGGATGTGACCTATGTGCGGTTTCACCCCAACACAAATCTGATTCCCTTTGCCTACATGTTTTCGGATCACACCGGCAGCCTTCTGAATGTGGCGCTGTTTTTTCCGCTTGGCACTATGCTGCCGCTGTTCTGGAGATATTTTCATCCTTTTTACAGAACGGTGCTGTTCGGCATCGGCACTTCCCTGCTGATCGAAATTCTTCAGCTGTTTACCTACCGCGCCACGGATGTCAATGATCTGATCACCAATACCCTCGGCACTGCGGCAGGATGGCTGGCGGCAAAGCTGATCCTGCGGCTGTTTCCCGGAATCCGCTCCAGCAGTCATGGTGCGGAAGCTTTTACCGTATATTGGGGAGCCTTTGCTGTGATGTTTTTCGTGCAGCCGCTTCTGATGAATATATTGATATAGCAAAATGTGCGGCGTCCCACAAAGGACACCGCACATTTTTATGCTATATTCTTCGGCTGGTAACTGATCTCACTGACCGAATATACCGTGACAAAAGCCTTGGGATCGGTCTTTTTCAGATAATCCATAAGCTTTCTGTATTCCTGATTGTCCACTATGGTGATGATCTCCCTGCGGACCTGATTGTCATAAGCACCGATGGCATCGTACAGGCTGGCTCCGCTGTGCAGATCATGCAGGATATAGTTCAGGATCTCATCCGATTTCCCGGAAAGAATGCATACCCGCCGCTTCAGATTCAAGCCAAAAATAAAATGATCCACAACCATACCGCCAAAGTATGTGCCCAGCACACTGAGCACCACGATTTTTTTATCATAGCAAAGTGCGGAGGACAGAGCAACCAGCATTCCCGACAGGGACATTGCTTTTCCAAGCTCCATCCGCAGGTATTTGTTCATCAGCTTTGCCACAATATCCAGTCCGCCGGAAGAAGCGTTGCAGGAGAACAACAGCGCCAGGCCGATGCCTACGGTCAGAATATAGCACACCACATCCAGAAACGGATCCTGGGTAATCGACTGAAAATTGGGAAATGCCAGCTCGTAAAGCCGCATCACCGCAGGCAGCAGAACGGAAGTATACACAGTTTTGGCACCAAATTCCGGTCCGATCAGCAGAAATCCGATAATCAGCAGTCCCACATTCAGCACAAAGGTGATCGCGGAAACCGGAAGCGGCACAAAATTACTGATCACCAGTGCCAATGCAGATGCACTGCCAACCGTTACATGGCTGGGCAGCATAAAGAAATACACCGCCGCCGCGATGATCGCCGTTCCGACAGTGATCACAGCAAATTCTCTTACTGTACGTTTGTTGACCATTTCGAATACCTCTCCAAACCTATTCTGAATCCCACAGCAGCTTCCCGCATTCAGCAGTCTTCCTTAAGAAACAAAACATCATAATTTGTTTGTGCCTCGAGCATACTTCCATTCTATTCCGTTGTGTACTTTTTGTCAAGGACATTTTCTATCATTTTGTCTTTCTATCAAACATCTTTACAAATCGGCTCACCCATCCTGCAGCCTTCTTCCGTTCTGTTTATCAGCTGCTGTGCATATCATTGCCCTGAGGTGATTCCATGGGCTATCGGATCGATTACCAGCCAATTCCCAAAATCCGGCGGGCGGAAACCAGGCGGACACGAAGAGCGGCCTTCACTGCAGTTTGCTTTATCCTGTTTCTGCTGCTGGTCAGCAGCTGCTGGCCGGAAGGAGCGCAGATGCTCCGCTCCTGGCTTCTTCCCGGGGATGGTTCCGTGGCAGTGGCAGCCATGGAGGAATTGTCCAGAAACCTGAAAGCAGGCCAGTCATTTCCGGGAGCCTGGGAGGTTTTTCTGCAGCGGGTTTTGCCGGAGGGAACCGGTGGTTAGCGCAGGTGCCTGTTTTCTGGCAGCGCTGCTGCTTCTGACCCTGCCCCTTGATTATCTGGCTGCCGCTGTCATCGCCGCAGCGGTACACGAAGGATGTCATATGGCCGCCATTTTTCTGCTGGGCGGAAAAATCCACACAATCCGTTTCGGTAGCACCGGTGCCGTTCTGGAAGCACAGACCAACGGAATTCTCCGGGAGCTGGTCTGTGCCGCGGCCGGGCCTGCCGGAAGTCTGAGCCTGCTTCTTCTATGTCATAGCTTCCCGCAGGTCGCCCTTTGCGGCCTTTTTCAGGGGCTTTTTAATCTGCTGCCCGTTTATCCCATGGATGGCGGAAGAATTCTGAATTGTCTTCTGGAACGGTTTCTCCCCCAAAAGGCTGCAGCCGGAATGCAGATTGCGCAAAGGCTGACCTGTTTCGTGATCCTGCTCCTGGCCGCAGCAGGGACTTTTTTGTTTTCTCTGGGGTATTTTCCTGTTTTGGCAGCGTTATTTTTGCTGCTTCAGGTGTTCTCAAGAAAAATCCCTTGCAAACAGAGTCAAATCAGAGTACAATAGTGCTACCATTTTGAACGAGGTAACCTTATGACCGAACTGAAACAGCGCATTCTCCCCACTGTGCAGAAGCCTGCCCGGTATACCGGCGGAGAATGGGGAGAAATCAAAAAGAATTTGGATGACGTTCGTGTCCGCGTAGCATTCTGTTTCCCGGATACTTATGAGATCGGTATGTCCAATGTTGGCATGCGTATCCTGTACGGCGTCATGAACGAGATGGACGGTGTCTGGTGCGAGCGTGTTTTTGCTCCCTGGGGCGATATGGAAGAAGCCATGCGAAAGCACGATCTTCCTTTGTGGGCGCTGGAAAGCCAGGAGCCGGTGAAGAACTTCGACATGATCGCTTTCACCATCGGCTACGAAATGGCCTATTCCAATATTCTGAATATGCTGGATCTGGCAGGCGTGCCTCTGCATGCCAAGGATCGTCCGGGTCTTGAAAACATGGTATTTGCCGGTGGTGTCTGTGCATTCAATCCGGAGCCTCTGGCAGACTTTATCGATTTCTTTTCGCTGGGTGAGGGCGAGGACATTACGGTGGAGATCGTGTCCCTGTACGACCGCGCCAAGGCGGAAAGCTGGAGCAAGGATACGTTCCTGCATGAGGTGGCGAAGATCCCCGGTGTCTATGTTCCCGGCTTTTACCACCATGAATATAACGAGGATGGAACGCTGTCCGCTATCGTTCCTCTGGAAGGTGCCCCCGAAAAGGTGACCAAGCGGATCATCGAGGATCTGGACAATGCCTATTTCCCCACAAAAATGATCGTTCCTTCCACAGAGATCGTCCATGACCGGGCGAATCTGGAGGTTTTCCGCGGCTGCATCCGGGGCTGCCGGTTCTGTCAGGCAGGCTTTTCCTGCCGCCCCGTCCGGAAAAAGAGTCCGGAGGTGCTATACCGTCAGGCTGTGGAAACCCTGGAGCATTCCGGCTGCAATGAGATCACCATTTCCAGCCTTTCCACCTCCGACTATCGCGGACTGAAAGCACTGACGGACGAAATGATCCCTTACTGTGCCGAAAATAAGATCAATCTTTCCGTTCCCTCTCTCCGGGCGGACAACTTCTCCCGGGAACTGATGGAAAAGCTGCAGACCGTCCGGAAAAGCGGCCTGACCTTCGCACCGGAGGCCGGTACCCAGCGTCTTCGGGATGTGATCAACAAGAATCTGACCGAGGATGAGATCCTGAATACCTGTGCCCAGGCCTTCTCCGGCGGTTGGAACAACGTCAAGCTCTACTTCATGCTGGGCCTGCCTACAGAAACGGATGAAGACGTACTGGGCATCGCAGAACTGGTCTATAAGGTCATTCAGACCTGGAAGGCCAATGCCTCCAACAAAAAGCGCGGCCTGCGTGTGCACGTTGCCACCGCTTATTTTGTGCCCAAGCCCCATACCCCCTTCCAGTGGGAAAAGCAGATTTCTCCTCAGGAATATCTGCGGCGCTGCAAGCTGCTGAAATCCCATTTCTATTCCAAATCCATCGAGTATGACTATCACAGCCCCGACCTGAGCCGCCTGGAAGCCGTATTTGCCCGGGGCGACCGCCGCCTTGGCCCTGTGATTGAAACCGCCATGCGCAGCGGCGCACGGCTTGACGGCTGGGATGAATACTTCAATTATGCCAAGTGGTACGATGCCTTCCGTCAGTGCGGCATTGAGGAAAGCTTCTATACTACCCGGGGCTACGGTGAAGATGAAATCCTGCCCTGGGATACCATTGATGTGGGCGTAACAAAAAAGTTCCTGCAGCTGGAACGCAGGCGTGCCTATGCAGAAACCGTAACCCCGGACTGCCGCCATGGATGCGCAGGCTGCGGTGCCAATTGCCTGCTGAAGGAGGTGCAGTGCGATGCCTAGAGCCTTGTTTGAAAAGCTGGACAACGCCATCTATATTTCCCATCTGGATCTGATGCGCCTGTTCCAGCGGGCCTTCAAGCGCGCAGGGCTGCCCCTGACCCATACCCAGGGCTTCAATCCCCGCCCTTCTGTTTCCATCGCCCTGCCTCTGAGTCTCGGAGTGGAAAGTGTGTGTGAGCTTCTGGACTTCGATCTGGAAGGAGAAAAAATACCCTGTGATGAGATATGCCTGCGGCTGAATCAGGCACTGCCTGCCGGAGTCCGTGTTCTGCGTGTTTATGAGGACGGTGCAAAGCTGAAGCATCTGGCCCTGCTGGACTGCCGGCTGACGCTGGAATATGACGGCGGTGTTCCCGCAGACGCAAAGGAACAAATCGAAGCATTGTTCCGTCAGCCGGAAGTGTTCGTGGAGAAGAAGGGAAAAAACGGCGTGACATCCCAGGATATCCTGCCTATGATTAAAAGGCTTTCTCTGGAAGCAGCAGGCAGCCGGGAACTGACGATCCATGCCCTGGTCTGCTGTCAGAACCCCACCCTGAATCCCATGCAGCTCAGCGCTGCCATCAGCAAGTATTTACCCAGTCTGTCACCGGACTTTGTCCGCTGCCGCCGGCTGGAAGTATATGACATCAACGAAACTGTATTCAGATAAGGAGAAATCACTATGGATGAACTGATTATGCTGGACGAATGCCCCATCTGCCGGGGTGCAGGTCTGATCATGCACGAAGGCGGCTGGAGCGTACAGGTGGAATGCGCTGACTGCAGCGCCCATACCATCTATATGGAATATAACAACGACCAGGAAAAGAAGGAAGCCGAAAAGGCGGTTGCCCATCTGTGGAATATCGGCAAGGTGGTCACCAGCGAGCGCGGCGAATAAGTGCCCCCATTCCCTCCATGAATCGGCCGTGTGTCGGTTCATGGAGGTTCCTGAAAAATATTTTAAAAAAAGAAAAAATAATGCTTGACATTTTGAAGGAAGCATGTTAATATATCGAAGTCGTCAGGAGACAGGCGACAAAAACAAAATATCCGGGTGTGGCGAAGTTTGGTATCGCGCTTGAATGGGGTTCAAGAGGCCTCGAGTTCGAATCTCGACACTCGGACCAAAACGGCTGATTTCTTAAGAAATCAGCCGTTTTTCTTATTATTTGAGATATCTGCTTTTACTGTTTTTAAGAGCGTTGATACGGGGTTTCGACGCCGTTGCTGCTTACACTGCACAGGCTTCATTTGGAGGCTTTCCATTTCAGTTTACAGTATCACGTTTCCTCAACTACTCCAGTTCCCTGAATGCTTTCCGGTTACTCCGACGTTACTTTCCTTCCTGGATTATCCGAAGTGTAAAGTGTTCCTTCGCATACGACTGCGGATAACCTGCCTTCAACGATGTGTCATACAATTCTTTGGCCATCATCTGAGCTTCCTGCAGTTTCTCTTCCAGAATCGATTTTCGCGTTCCATTGAATTCCACAGTTACAAATTTCTGTACCATTTACAGCAGTTCCTTTCGTTTAAAATCATCATACGGTAAATAACGGAAAACTTCTTTCCGTTTTTTCATAACCAACAATTTAATATTATTAACTGAAGTAACGAAGAAAGTCCGGCATCCTGAACGGATGCCGGACTTTCTTCGCTGGTCGGAGTATCGGGATTCGAACCCGAGGCCTCTTGGACCCGAACCAAGCGCGATACCAAACTTCGCCATACCCCGAAATCCAATATATTATAACGGTTATTTTACCATATGTCAACCTAAATTATTGTCGAATCCCGATTTCTGTTTTTTCGTGATTTTGTCACAGCGGATTTTTCCGGAATCGGGTATACTGTAGACAAAGAAAGGAGCTGGCACATATGAAGCATTTGAACAAGGAACAGTTTATGGAAGAAATCAACAGCGGCAAGGCGGTTCTGGCTGAGTTCTGGGCTCCCTGGTGTGTTTACTGCCGAAGGATCGTTCCGGCACTGAAGCAGATCGATGCACAGTTCGCAGAAGAGCTTTCCATCGTGCAAATCAATATTGACGAAGAACCCGCTCTGGCGGATCAGGAAAAGATCCAGGTCATCCCTACCCTGGTGCTCTATCAGAATGGCGAACGTCTGGCTTCGGTCGTCAACCCCGGCTCCAAAGCAGCCATTGCCGAATTCATTCAGGAAAACCTGGGATTGTAAAGGAGGGTATTCCATGCGTATTTATGATATGATCATTATCGGCGGCGGCCCCGGCGGATATACCGCCGCACTGTATGCTGCCAGAGCCGGACTGGATACTCTGGTGCTGGAAAAGCTGTCCGCAGGGGGCCAGATGGCTCTGACGCCCCAGGTCGACAATTATCCGGGATTCCCGGAGGGCATTGACGGATTCACCCTTGGTGAAAAAATGCAGGAGGGCGCCCATCGTTTCGGCGCTGTCACGGAATACGCAGAAGTTTACCGGCTGGAGCTGCAGGAGAATCCCAAGGCTGTCCACACCAGCGAAGGCACCTTCTATTCCAGAACCATCGTGCTGGCAACCGGTGCCGGTCCCCGGGAGCTGGGAATCCCCGGTGAGCAGGAAAAGGTCGGCCACGGACTGCACTACTGCGCCCACTGCGACGGGATGTTCTACCGGAACAAAACCGCTGTGGTGGTTGGCGGCGGCAACAGCGCCGTGGCGGAAGCTCTTACTCTGAGCCGGATCGCAAAAAAAGTCATCCTGGTTCACCGCAGAGATTCCCTGCGGGCGGATAAAATTTACCATGAGCCTCTGAAAAAGACGGAGAATCTGGAATTCCGATGGAACAGTCAGGTGGTGGATCTGATCTACCGGGACAGTCTGACCGGTGTGCTTCTGAAGGATACCGTGACCGGTGAACAATCCACGCTGGAATGCGATGGCGTTTTTGTCAGCATCGGAAGAGTCCCTGCCACGGATCTGGTGGCAGGACAGCTGGAGCTGGATGCCGGCGGGTATATCGCAGCCGGTGAATCCACCGCCACCAGCATTCCCGGAGTCTATGCCGTAGGTGATGTCCGGTCGAAGGTGCTGCGTCAGATCGTAACGGCAGTTTCCGACGGAGCCAACGCCGTACATGCGGCCCAGGAATATTTATCCGAAACCATTTAACGAACCAAAAGGCCTGCCGCAAAGCACGTCGCTTCTGCAGCAGGCCTTCTGTTTTATTCCGCTTTCTTCTTTATTCTGTGCCAGATCAGGCCTGCCAGCAGCGGGATCGCCGCACCGGCAAGAACCAGAAGCAGTGCAGACATGCCCTCCGTCCGGTACAGCAGCAATGCATCATCGCCCATGGAGACAGGAACCACCAGGCAGCTTCCGTCCGGTTCCGCCTCCTGATGCCGCCAGACGCCGTCAGCACCCCGGAGAAGCACCTTAGCATGTTCCCCATCCGCATCCTTCGGAAGCCGCAGGCGGGCTGTTGTGACCGTCTGTGCGCCGGTTGCGGCAAATCGCCAGGCGCCAAGGATCTCTCCGTCCGCCTCCGGGATTCCCTCTGTCAAAGGTTCCACCGTCAAATCCGCTTCTTGGGAAAAGCTTCCCTGCAGCAGAAGAAGCGGCTGTCCGTTCAGCAGCTGATTGCTGCCCAAAACGGTTCTCTGGCTGGTGCTTCCCGGCTCGAATTCCACATCAAACATCAGGTCTGTCAGGTCTGCCTCTTCCAGTCCCACCCAGAAGGTAACAGCCTGAGGAATCGGAGGCAGAGGCGGTGTCCAGTTTTTGTCAAAGCTGCCGCCCAGAGGTACCGTAAAGCTGCGTTCTGTGCCGTTGGCATACCGGAAACGAACCGCCACCGTGCGGAACTGTTCCGGAATTCCCTCCTGGACAAGGAATTCATCCATCGTAAGGGGTTCAGCCTCCCCGGCGTAGCTGATGCCGTCGATACCGCCCTGATCCTGATCCAAAATGAGGTAATAGTTCCCGGCTACCGGGTTCTTTTCATCCTGATAGGGTGTTTCCGCAGCGCCAAGCACCACACCGGTCTTTTCACCGGAGGCAGCCAGTTTCACCAGCGCCCGGCAGTCTGTAAGCACCGTTGCAGAGCCGGCAATACCGCCCACATGGTTTCCGCCGGACACTTCCGCCCTTGCGGCGCAGCAGCGGATAAAGCCCTTACTCTGACCGGAGATACCGCCCACATTGTCCGCAGCGGAAGCATCCAGATCACCGCAATTGCGGCTGTTTTTCACAAGACCCAGAGACTGCCAGCCGGTAATGCCGCCGGCATTTTCTTTTTTCACCGTAATATCGGCGTAGTTATCGCAGTTTGCAATGACCGCACGCAGTTCACTTTCGAAATTCAGGGAGTTGCTTCCCTTCAGCGTCCAGTCCTCCTCATGATCCAAATCATTTTCCATGGCCATGGCACCGGCAATACCGCCCGCGTTCCGGTCCGCCAGAACGGCACCGTAATTCACACAGTCGGATACCTTGCCGGTCAGGTCTTCATCCGTATCCTTATCGGAAACATCCGTCAGGCTTCCACCCAGCGTCTCGGAGATATTGCCCAGGGTATTGCGCATGGAATTCATCTGATTCTGAAGGGCATGCAGATTGGTGGACACGGCACCCACAGCGCTGTAAGCGGTGCTGCCAAGGCCCTGCAGGGTCTGGTTCATACCGGACAAACTGCTGCTGATATTGTTCTGCGCCGCCTGAATGGTATCCCAGTCCGGGATCTCCGGGTTTTCCGGGTCGGGTATCAGCACATCCACTGCAT
Organism: Oscillospiraceae bacterium; assembly: GCA_017398105.1. The sequence goes on from JAFQHF010000075.1 coordinate 34,300, forward strand.
CCTTAGCCGTACTCACATGGTTTTTCAGAGTGCCCACCTGCCCCATAAGGGTGGTTCCGGTTCCCTGGATGTTGGACATGGTATCGTTGACGATGCCCCCCATGCCGTCCAGCTGACGCTGCAGGATCTGAATGGCGTCCTCTTCATATTCGATCAGGGCCGTAGGCTCCATCTGACCGGCAATGCCGCCGATCTCTTTTCTGCCCCGGATCTGCCCATGGTTTTCACAGCCCTGGATCAGGCCCGACTGGCTTCCGGCGACACCGCCGATGTTGTAGCCCATATACCGGTAACCCACATCTGCCCGGTTGATGCAGCCCCGGATCACACCGTTGCTGGTACCGGCAATGCCGCCGATATCCGTTACCGTTGCGGCATATTCCGACCGGGTCAAAGATTCCAGATTGATTCCCGTCAGATCCACCAGATTTTCAACCGCGGTATCGTTCACATTGCCAAGATTCTCACACTGGCGGATCACGCCGCTGCTTTTTCCGCAGATACCGCCCACAAAGTGACTGCCGGTAACGGAAGCCTCATTCCGGCAGTTTTCAACGACACCGGTAACACGGTTTTCACCTGTGATGCCGCCGACATAGTCATTACCGGAGACGGTTCCCGCAAAGCTGCAGTTTATGATCCGTCCCTCATTGCTGCCGGCAATGCCGCCCACGCGGCTGCGGCTGCCCTCCGGCTGGATGGTGCCCTCCACGTGTAGATTCTGCACCACCGCCGTATCCCGCAGGTAGCGGAACAGGCCCACATCCGAACCTTCCTGGGTAAGAGAAAGGCCCCGGATGGTGTGTCCGTTTCCTTCAAAGGTTCCGCAGAACATGGGGATTCCGGTAAATGCCATGTCCGTCAGATCCAGGTTCCCCCGCAGCTCAACGGTCAGATTTTCGCTGTAGCTGTCCAGGCGGCAGCTTTCCGCAAATTTCAGGAAGTTCACTTCATGGTAGATGACCAATGTCTGCTTCTGCTCCCCTGTTTCCTCCTGCGCAAAGGCAGGCAGCGCCAGGGACAGCAGCAACAGCAGCACCGAAAGCATCGATAGGATTCGTTTACACATGCTCGGCACCTCCCTCCTCTTCCAGCTGGCCGCCGGTGGCAATCTGTGCATCCAGCTGACCGTGAAGAACGCCGTCAAACTCTCCATCCACCATACCGGAAATATATCCGCGGATATGACCCTGAACCCGGACGGTGCCGCTGACGGTTCTGGCCCTGGGTTCGAAGCCCTTGATGGTAAAGGATGTCTTTTCAATAATGGAATCGCCTAGCACCAGAATGGAAGGCAGCACAAACAGCACCAGGAAAATGGAAATAATGGTGCCCCGTCCAATGCAGGTGCCCATAATGGAAACAACGGGCTGCGCCGACATATTGCCGATCAGCAGACCGGCCGATGCCATAATGGTGCCGGAGGTAAAGACCGTGGGGAAGGAAGAATTCAGGGCATGCACAATGGCTTCCTTATGGGGCATTGTCTGCTTCATCTCCCGGTAGTGGCTGGAGATGACGATGGCATAGTCGATGTTTGCGCCCATCTGGATCGCGTTGACGATCAGGTAGCCCAGGAAGTACAGCGGTGTTCCCGTCAGGGTGGGCACGGAGAAATTGATCCAGATGCTGCCCTGGATGACCGCGATCAGAAGCACCGGCAGACCGGCAGACTGGAAGGTAAACAGCAGCACCAGAATCACGAAGAAGATCGACAGGAAGGATATGGTCAGATTGTCTGTCGCGAAGGATGCCGAAAGGTCACGGGAGCTGGTGGAATTGCCTACCACATAGTAATCACCGTCATAGTATTTTCCGATGGTTTCCCGGATGGTTCCCAGGAAAGCAAAGGTCTCTTCGCTTTCCTCCGGCAGATTCAGGTATACCACCATACGGGTATACCGCTTGCTCTGCATCTGATTCCGGGCCATATCCAGAAGGCCGAACATCTCCTCCGGGGACATGCCATCCATTTCCGGAAGGGAGATATTCTTGCTTTCCAGCATATCCTTCAGGTACAGAAACATGTCGAATAAGGGTATCCGGAATTCCTCCAGGCCGCTGAGGATCTCACCGTACTCATTGTTTTCCGCTGCATAGGCAGTATACAGCAGCTGAACGATCTCGTAATCCAGCCCCAGCAGTTCCGACAGTTCCCGGGGCGTCAGGGCTTCCGTCAGCGTATAGCCCTCCATGGCCTCCATACCGGAAAGACCCATGGTGCTGTTGACCTCCGGCATGGCCTCCAGATCGGCCAGCAGCTGCGCTTCCGCTTCATAGTCCCCCACCGGTACCAGCAGCGCAACCATGTTGCTGGTGCCGAAGGTATCCTTGATCTTGAAATAGGCCACCTGACGGTCAGCCATCTTGGCGGTCTTCAGGTCATTGTAGCTGTAGGCATAGGGGCAGTTGCTGGACAGATAAAATGCGCCCACCAGGGAAAGCAGGAACAGCGGCGGCAAAATATTCCGGACTTTCACCGCAAATTTGCCCACAGGGGTGATGTTGGGCAGAAGCTTCCTGTGTCGGGTCTTGTCCAGCAGCGGACAGAACAGCACCAGAAGACCGGGCATCAGGGTAAATACCGTCATCAGGCTCAGGAAGATCGCTTTCACCAGCACCATCGCCATATCCAGGCCGATGCCGAATTCCATAAAGCCCAGCGCCGACAGACCGCTGATGGTGGTCAGAGAGGATGCGCTGATCTCCGGAATGGCCTTGCTCAGAGCATCAATAGCCGCCTCCCGGGCAGGAAGGGTCTCATGCTCGTCTGTAAACCGGTGGCACAGGATGATGGCATAGTCAATGGCCAGAGCCAGCTGCAGCACCACCGCAACGGAGTCGGAAATAAAGCTGATCTTTTCAAAAATAAAATTGGTGCCCATATTCAAAATGGCTGCCACACCGAAATTGATCAGCAGCACCGCCACCTCCATATAGGCCCGGCTGGTCAGCGTCAGCACGATCAGCACGATGGCCACACCCACGATCAGAATGACCAGCATTTCTTCGCGCAGCATGTCGTTTTCATCATAGCCAATGAGGGTATCGATGTACAGGTCGTATCCGGTCAGCTCTTCCCGGATGGTTTCGATGGCCTGAAGGCTGGATTCGTCGAAATTGCCGCCCTCGAAATTCACATCATACAGTGCGGCGGCATCCTTGTAGTAGGAAGGGCTGTCATCGAAGGTAACCATCATGATCCCATCAATGCCGGAGATCATTTCATAGATCTCCTGTGCCCTCTCATAGGTCACGTTGGAAACCATGATCTTGGCAGTGGCAAAGGAGGCAAAATTCTCGTTCATCGCCGTGATACCCTGACGGGTCTCCACATCCTCCGGAAGATAGGTAGTCACATCGTTCTCAACGGTTACCCAGCCGATGGAAAACAGGCAGAAAACGATGGCGCACAGATACAGAACAAAAAACATGTTCCGTTTGTCAACGATAAATGTGGCAAGCTTACGGACAAAGCCGCCATTGCTTTGTTTGCTCATAGGATACCTCCGGGGATCGTGCAGATTTGCATATCACCTATTATAATGCAGATCCCGGTTTAAGTACAGCAACAATTTTGAAATATGTGTAGAATTTTTCCATTCTGCGCAAAAAATCCCGGGCAGTGCAAAACCTGTCCGGGATCATGCGGGATTATTCCGTTTCCTTTTTCCGGTACATCTCCGGCAGTTCGCCCTGACCGCCCATCATGGCGGTCATCTCCTCGATCCGTTCCAGAGGGAAGGGAGGATTTGCCAGCGGCTTCATGGCAATGGACATGAGCTTCATGGGATTGTCATCTGCCAGCACCCGGTTGGAATTCAGCTCGCCGCAGCGGCGGCAGCGGTGGATGATAGCCCATTCGCCCTTGTTGCGGACCCAGACTGCCACCGGCTCCATGATGCCGCCGCAGTCGGATTCCCGGTCTCCGGGCTCGATGTCCACATGCAGGGAGTGCAGACAGTTGGGGCAGTGATTCCGGTGGTCGCTGCCGGCACCGGCGGGCACCACCAGCCGTCCGCAGTTGCGGCAGGTAAAGCTTTCTTCGCAGGCGTGGGTCTTATAGTAGCCCTTTTCATACTGTTTTCTTTTATTTTCACGATTCATAGCGGTTTTCCCCAGTCTATTATGATTTGTACTCTTATTATACCGGGGAATGGGGATATGTCAAGAAAAAGACCGCCCGGAGGCGGTCTCAGACTGGCAAAAAAGGCTTCGCAGAATTTGCCGCCAAAGCGGCAAACCCATTTAAATCATTTTTGGCCGCGGCGTGTACGTGGACAAAAATACATCTCAGACTGCAAGTGTGCGAGTTGTGTGCCTTCGGCGCACAAGGAGTGCACACAGCAGGCTGTAAAAAAGCTGGCGGAAAAGCCCGAAGGGCTTTTTCGACAAACAAAGACCGCCCGGAGGCGGTCTTTCTGATTATTCCTGAGAGAACATATCCTTCCCGACGGAGCACAGGGGACACTCGAAATCCTCGGGCACGTCCTCCCACTTGGTTCCGGGAAGAATCCCGCCGTCCAGGTAGCCTTCGGCCTCGTCATAGACCCAACCGCAAACATCGCATACATACTTCATAATTTTTCTCCTCTCGTATTTTGAAATACGGGCTTAGTATGCCCCGAAAACGCGTTTAGTGGCAGTGACCGCTGCCGCAGCCATGGTCGCCGCAGGTGTGGCCTTCTCCATGGTGATGCTCGCCGTGATGATTGCATTTGACATTGGGGTTGTAGGCCAGATTGCCGGACACAAGGGCTTCCACAGCAGCATCTGCGCTGCCGGAAACGCCGCCGAAGAGCTGGATGCCCGCTGCTGCCAGGGCCATCTGGGCACCGCCGCCGATACCGCCGCAGATCAGAACATCCGCATTCAGTGCGGTCAGAACACCGGCCAGAGCACCGTGGCCGCTGCCGTTGGTATCCACCACCTCGGAAGCAACGATCCTGCCCTCCTGAACATCATAAACCTTAAACTGGCTGGTGTGGCCGAAGTGCTGGAAGATCATTCCGTTTTCATAGGTAACTGCGATTCTCATTGTATTATCTCCTTTCGGTTTTTCATACTTCTGACTGTAATGCTGCTTGAAGCAGGTATCCTGGCCGCAGGAAGCACTGTCTCCCCGGCAAAGGCGATAGTCACCGCCTTCAATTCTGAGAGGACGTCCTTCCACCAGCACATCCGCCAGTTTTTTCCGGGCGGAGGTATAGATCAGCTGCACCGTTGTCCGGGCCACGTTCATGCGCTGGCCGCACTGCTCCTGGGAGAGGCCCTCCCGGTCGATCAGGCGAAGGGTCTCATATTCGTCCACCGTCAGGATCACAGGCTCCCCTGTCCCCTGTCCGTCCCCCGGTTCAAAGCGCAGCGTGCCCGGAAAATGACACACGATCCGGTTTTTTCTGGGTCTTGGCATGAGCGCCCTCCTTTCCCTGCTTCTTACCCTTATTATACCTCGTTATTGGCATATGTCAATAATAAATATTTGACAGAATTCGGTTTTGGCAGTATACTATATGCAGGCAAAGGAGGCTTGCGTTATGGATTTTGCGGAATATTTTCCCATCTGGAACAAACTGACACCATCCCATAAGGATCGTCTGATCTCCTCATCCGAGTATATCACGGCAAAGGCAGGCACCGTTGTACATAACGGCAGCATGGACTGCCTGGGGCTGCTGCTGATCCGCACCGGACAGCTGCGGGTCTATACCCTGTCCAGTGAGGGCCGGGAAATTACCCTTTACCGTCTGTTTGACCATGATATCTGCCTGTTCTCGGCCTCCTGCGTGATGCCAAACATTCAGTTTGAGGTCATTATCGAAGCTGAAAAGGACTGTGAAATGTGGGTGCTTCCCTCCTGCCTGTTCAAGGATCTGATGGAGGAATCCGCAGTGGTCGCCAACTATGCCAATCAGCTCATCAGCAGCCGTTTTTCCGAAGTCATGTGGCTGATGGAGCAGATCATGTGGAAGAGCTTCGACAAGCGGCTTGCCACCTTCCTGCTGGAAGAAAGCGCCCTGGAGGGCACCACCGCACTGAAGATCACCCACGAAAAGATCGCAAATCACATGGGCACCGCCCGGGAGGTGGTTACCCGGATGCTGCGCTATTTCCAGGGCGAGGGTATGGTAAAGCTGACCCGGGGCACCGTGGAAATTGTGGACGAAGGAAAGCTGGAGGATCTGGCGGAATAAAAAACAGGGACGGTTTTCCGCCCCCGTTTTCCTGTATTAGCCCAGCATGGCCAGGATCTGCTTTTTGGGCCGTGCGCCCAGCATTTTATCTTCGATCCTGCCGTCCTGCAGGAGCATCATGGTGGGAATGCTGACCACCTTATACTGGGAGGCCAGGTCGTATTCCTCATCCACATTGACCTTGCAGACCTTGATATCGGGGCGCTCTGCTGCGATCTCATCGAGAATGGGGCTGAGCATCCGGCAGGGGCCGCACCAGGGAGCCCAGAAATCCAGGAGTACCGGCTTGTCGCTGTGCAAAACCTCCTGGTGGAAATCATGCTTGCTGATATGCTTCACTTTCATATCGATTCCTCCTTGTGTTTTTTCTTGTCTACAGGATACCACGCAATCGTGATTTCTTCCGTGATCTTGTCACGGTTTTCCCCTTCCAAAAACTGTATAATTCAAGCATAACAATGATACATAAAGGAGAGCTTACATATGACCATTACCAAGGACATCAGATACATCGGCGTAAATGACCATCAGGTCGACCTGTTTGAAGGACAGTACGACGTGCCCAACGGCATGTCCTATAATTCCTATGTGATCCTGGACGAGAAGATCGCCGTTATGGACACCGTGGATCAGAATTTCGGTCAGGAATGGCTGGGCAATCTGGAATCCCAGCTGGAAGGCCGGAAGCCTGATTACCTGGTCGTTCAGCACATGGAGCCTGACCACTCCGCAAATATCGACGTTTTCCTGAACCGCTACCCCGAGGCCACCGTGGTGGCTTCCGCCAAGGCCTTCGTGATGATGAAGCAGTTCTTCGGCACCGATTACACCGAGCGCCGCATCGTGGTGGGCGAAGGCGACACCCTGAGCCTGGGCAAGCACGTTCTGACCTTCGTTACCGCCCCCATGGTTCACTGGCCCGAAGTCATCGTGACTTATGACGCATACGACAAGGTTCTCTTCTCCGCTGACGGCTTCGGCAAGTTCGGCGCCCTGGATGCAGAGGAAGACTGGGCCTGCGAAGCCCGCCGCTACTACATCGGCATCGTGGGCAAGTACGGCGCTCAGGTTCAGGCCCTGCTGAAAAAGGCCGCCGGTCTGGATATCGCCATCATCTGCCCCCTGCACGGCCCCGTGCTGACGGAAAACCTGGGCTACTACATCAACCTGTACGATATCTGGTCTTCCTACCGTGTGGAGAGCGAGGGCGTAGTCATCGCTTACACCTCCATCTACGGCAATACGAAGAAGGCTGTTCAGCTGCTGGCAGAAAAGCTGGAAGCAAAGGGTCAGAAGGTCACCGTTACCGATCTGGCACGGGATGACATCCACGAAGCCGTGGAGGATGCCTTCCGTTACGGCAAGCTGGTGCTGGCCACCACCACCTACAACGGCGATATCTTCCCCTTCATGAAGGAGTTCATCCATCATCTGACGGAGCGCAGCTATCAGAACCGCACGGTCGCTTTCATCGAAAACGGCTCCTGGGCACCTGTGGCCGCAAAGGTCATGCGCAAGATGCTGGACGGCAGCAAGAATCTGATCTTTACCGAGAACAATGTTAAGATTTTCTCCGCTGTGGACGAAAAGAACGTGGCTGAGATCGAAGCTCTGGCTGAGGAACTGAGCAAGTAAACAGTTTCCCTCCCCTGAATAGACGCTTAACAGGCACGACAGTTTCTTCTGTTGTGCCTGTTCTTGTATATCCGTAGGAATTATGGTAGTATTAAAGACAGGGAAACAAACTTGAATTTGGCAAAGGAGGCTTTGCTGTGGTAGAAGTAGTTTCGCTAATCATTTTAACTGTTGTGATGTTGGGCGTTTTTATATTCCTTTATAGCCAAGGCTATATGGTTCTCAAGTCCACAAGTGCTGTTGCATTTATTGGCTCAACGAAAGGAAACAGTGCAAGGTTTTCTTCTTGTAGTGGCTATATGAAACGAGTTATAAGGTTCAAAGCCGATGGCACATATACCTTTGTGCTAGATGCGGAATTGAGCAAAGGCGATATGTCGGTGGAACTTCTCGATTCTACCAAGCAAAAAATCATGCAACTGAATTGTTCCAATCGAAGTGGTTCCATTACTGTAGAGAAAAAGAAGAAATACTATTTGGTTATCAATTTTAGTTCTGCAACTGGTAGATATACCCTTATCCGAGAGTGAATCGTTATCAGGAAATTCCAATTTACTGAACAGTAAGGACACACTTCTATACCCCTTCGGATGTATCGTGCTGTCTGCGCTATTACACCGCACCTGAACCGGTACATATCAGAAAAACCGACCCGTGATCAATCACAGGTCGGTTTAACTGTTTTACGATCAACACCTTAAGGCAGGCGCTTCCAGGATTTCAATTACTTGGGACGGGAATTGGCTGCGGGAGCGGCGGGCTGCATCATCACAGCAGTCATACCCTCAGCGGAAGGGTTGCGCTTGCCGCTGGACTTCCAGGCGTGCATTGCCAGGGAGACGGCGATGACACCGTAGGAGAAGAACATACGGATGTACTCGGAGATAGCAGAGTCACCCACCAGCTCGGTAGCGGCCAGAGGAGCCACCACGAACAGGGTGTGGAACAGGATGACGCCGATGATGGCCTGCTTGTTGCTTGCCTTCTGGACATTGGCGCCGCCGACCAGGATTGCGGCAACGGCGTACAGACCGACGTTATCCTGCTGCTGGACAGTATTGAAGGTGCCCAGGTTCTGCAGGAAGATCATCTGACCCCAGGCTGCCAGAACGGTGGAGATGCAGGTGGCGATGATACGGGTCTTGTTCACATCGATACCGGCAGAGGTAGCGACCGCACGGTTCTGACCGACAGTACGCATGTTCTGACCCAGACGGGTATTGACGATCCAGTTGTTGAAGAATGCGAAGAAGGCAATGACCGCATAGGTCATGGTGGGAATCCGGACGGAACGGTAGACCTTGTTGATGCCGGGAACCATATTGGAGGCCAGCAGCACGGCTGCAACGGCAGCGATCTTCACAAGCTTGGCAAACTGTGCGCTGCCCTTGGCAGGACGATCCTTCAGGAACATGACGGCGCAGTAAACCAGAACGCCGATGCCGCCCAGCAGGATGCCGTCAGCCAGGATGACCCGGTTCTTGCCCAGCATCTCAGCCACGGCAGGGATCATCTTGCCGGCGATGGAAGCAGCGATCACGATGATGCCGCCAACGACCTTGAAGATCAGGGACTTGGTGTTCAGCTCCTTGCCCATCTTCTTGTCGTGCAGTGCCAGAACAACGGTGGACAGGATGTACACAACAGCCAGAACGGCAGCGGTGGTCAGGAAGCTGATATCATCCACGGCATACTTCAGGTTGCCGGTCAGGTCGAATGCGTTTCTCAGACCGAAGCCGCGGTCCAGCAGGTTGGGATCATCGAAGGGGATGACACCGCCGATGATGTACAGAACGAACAGACGGTACAGACCTGCTGCGAAGAAGCCCAGCACCAGACCGGCGATCATCTCAGCGCCCTTGGTCTTGTTGAACAGCTTGCCCAGCAGCCAGCCGAAGAAGATGGCCAGAGGGGTGCAGATCAGCAGGCACAGCAGGAAGCCGCCGATGCCGGTGAAGCCCCAGTGGACGACCCAGAAAATGGAGATCTGTGCGGCGATGGCGCCAACAACGATACCGAAGTTCATGCCCAGACCTGCCATACAGGGAATGATCAGGGCCAGAACCAGACAGGTATTACGGCCGAAACGGGAGAAGACCTCGCCTGCGATGTAGGAAATGTTTGCGCCGGAGATCAGGATACAGGCAACGCTCAGAAGAACAAACAGCAGAATGACCTTGTTCTCAAAGACGAAACGCTTGATGCTGTCCAGAGCGCCCTTCTTGTTCAGAGAATTATTGCTCATTAGTCGGAACCTCCTTTGGCCTGTGCCAGAGCGTAGAGAATAACGCCGTTCTGGATGATCTGGCGGATGGTATCGGAAATGTCGGTACCGGCCAGCAGATGGTTGGAAACAGGGGGCGTGAAGATGATCAGGCCCTGATACAGGAAGGTACCGATCAGAACGTGCATGATGGTGGCCTTGGTGGTGGTTGCGCCGCCGATCAGGACGGAGGCAACACAGATGAAGCCCATGCTCAGAGGTGCGGTGTAGGCCTGCAGATAGCCGAAGCCCTGGGTGTAGACGATGATGCCGATGGCACCCAGAACGGTGGACAGGGCAATGCCCTTGACGCGCATTTTGTCAACGTCAATGCCGCTGGCTCTTGCGAAGGTGGGGTTGGCACCGGCTGCGGTGATGGCAATGCCGGTCTTGGAACGGAAATACAGGTAAACGAAAGCGGAAGCGATCAGAACTGCCAGAACGATGCCGGTGGGGATGTACACAGGGCCCAGGTTGAAGCCCAGGAAGTCATTCAGCAGACCGCCGAAGGAGGACTCCATAGCAACGGAGTTACGCACGCCCACGCCGCCCAGGGGCCAGATGATCTCGCCGCTGGAGAAGGGAGCACGGAACCAGACAATGCACATCAGATAGATGGCAGAGTAGCCGATGTAGGTGGTAACGGTCATTTCGCTGCCCTTGACCAGGTTCAGCAGCTTGCCGTAGGCCTTGCCCACCAGCCAGGCGATGACACCAGCCACGATCATGGCAAAGAACATGGAAGCCCAGGGGCCGAAGCCGGGGATCATTTCATTGACAGCGGGAGCAATGTTGAACTGGATCGCCAGCAGTACGCCCAGCAGGCCGCAGACGATACCCAGCGAGACACCGAAGTTGGGGCCGATGCCGCACTTGATGGAGGGGATCATGGCCAGAACCAGGATGCCCCACATGCCGAAATACTTCAGCGTGGAAGAGAAATAGGATGCCACATCGATGCCGTTGACGGCAGCGGTGATGACGATTGCTGCGAAGAAGCAGAAGACGATCAGTCGGGGCAGGCCGATGACGTCAATGGCTTTCTTGAATTTTTCCTTAGTCATCAGACTTTACCTCCTTCGGTAACACCGGACATGGCCAGGCCGTATTCGGCATCGGATGCGTCGGGTGCGAAGATACCGGCCAGCTTACCGTCAGAGACGATGGCGATCCGGTCGCACAGGGAGCGCAGCTCATTCAGCTCGGAAGAGACCATGATGATGGTCATGCCCTGCTCCCGGTTCATCTTTGCCAGCAGCTCCAGAACCAGCTTCTTTGCGCCGATATCGATGCCGCGGGTGGGCTCAGAGACGATCAGCAGCTTGGGCTCCATGGTGATGGCACGGGCCAGGCAGACCTTCTGCTGGTTGCCGCCGGACAGACGGCCGGCATACTGATCGGGGCCGGTGCAGCGGATATCCAGGGCCTTGATCATGTCCAGAGCATGATTCTTGGCAGCCTTGTCGTCGAACTGGGTAAAGGGGCCGTACTTCTTCAGGAACTTGCGCTGGATCTGCAGGGAAGTGAAAATGATATTCTGCTCGATGGACTCATCCAGCAGCAGGCCCACACCACGGCGGTCTTCGGAAACGAAGGCAATGCCCTTGTTCAGCGCGTCGCCCAGCTTGGTGGGGTCGATCTTCTGACCGTCGAAGGTGATATCACCGGCAGCGGGATACAGGCCCAGGATACCGTTGGGGATGCCAACCTTACCCTGACCGGCCAGACCGCCGATGCCCAGAATCTCGCCGCGGCGCAGGTTCAGGTCAATGCCCTTGACCTTCTCACCGGGCATATCCACGTAGAAATTCTTCAGGGAGAGCATGATGTCATCGTCCCGGATGGAGCGGTTGTCCGCGCCGGTGTCATCCACCAGCTTTTCCACCTGACGGCCGATCATCAGCTCGGCGATCCGGGCAGCGGTGGTGCCCTTGGTTTCCAGACGATCCACGAAGGTGCCGTCGCGCAGGACGGTCATGGAATCGGTGACCTCGATGACCTCGTTGATGCGGTGGGTAATGAAGATGATGGCAATGCCCTTGGAAGCGATGACACGCATGGTATCCAGCAGGCGCTCAGCCTCAGACTCGGTCAGCACAGCGGTGGGCTCATCAAAGATCAGCAGCTTGATGCCGGTCTTGTCGATCTCACGGGCGATCTCCACGAACTGCATGTAGCCAACAGGCATGCCGGCCACCATGGCATAATCCTCAACGCCCAGGCCGATGGTATCCAGAGCCTTACGGGCATCGGCAGACATGGCAGGCTTGTCCAGCTTTTCCAGGGCCTTGCCGAAGATGGAGCTGGCTACGGTCTCGGTGGTGATCTCACGGCCCAGCTTCACGTTCTCGGTGACGGTAAAGCCGGGGATCAGCATGAATTCCTGGTGCACCATGCCGATGCCCAGTTCCATGGCCTTGTGGGGATTCTCGATCTTGACGGGCTCGCCGTTGAATTCGATGGTGCCGCCGAAGCCGCCGGTAGAATGGATCACCGGCATACCGAACAGGATGTTCATCAGCGTGGACTTACCCGCGCCGTTCTCACCCATGAGGGCATGGATCTCACCGGGCTTGACCTTCAGCTCAACGCCCTTCAGGACCTTGTTGCCGAAGTATTCCTTGGTGATGCCCTCCATTTTCAATACATATTTGTTTTCCATTAAATAACCCCTTTTTAGAGTTTTTTTAACATAATAAGTACTCAGCGACCGGCACAGCAAGACTGTGCAGATCGGTCAGAACTTATGGTTTCAATTATTCCGCCCGCAGGAACTGCGGACGGAATAATGCGCCCACCGATCAAGGACCGATGGGCGCATTGATCTTGCTAAGTTTCTCTGTGAAACGGTGCGCTTTCTACCTTTTAATTAGAAGGTGTAGAAGGGGCACAGGATCATGAAGAAGTTGGCGATCTCGCCGGAAGCCTCGTCAGAGTACTTGGAGATAGCAGCAGCATCGCCGGCAATAGCCTGGATTTCCTTCAGCAGAGCAGCCTCGTCGCAGCGGTCAGTGATCTCGCCTTCAATCCACTTCTGAGCGTAGTTGAAGCCAGCCTCGATCATAACCATGTTGACGGGAACTTCCCAGGTGGACATACGGCCGGTGTTGCCATACTCAGCAACCTTGGCAGTGATCTGCTCCAGCATGTAGGGAACGTCGCCCTCGTGGCCCTCGGTGGAGATGTTGAAGGCGCTGGGGTAGCCGTGGTAGGGAGAGGGGCAGCACTGCTGGGGATAGATAGCGCCCAGCTCAGCACACTGCTGGATCAGGGGAACCTGCATGGAGCAGTTGGTGCAGAAGAAAGCGGTGTCCTTGCCGTACTGATCGACGTAGACCTTGATGTTCTCGGTGACCCAAGCCTGAGCGCCGGTAACGCCAGCGTCGCCGGTGGGATCGGGAGCGGTAGCTTCGACGTACTCAATGCCGTTGGCAGCGCAGTTCTCCTTGAACAGCTGCTGACGGGCGGAGATGGTAGCGTAGCCCAGGTGACGCTCGAAGGAGATGTGCACGAAGGTCTTTGCGCCCATAGCAACAGCCTGGTCGATGATGGTCTTGCCCATCTGGATTTCGTCAACCAGCAGGCAGATGTCGGAAGCAGCAGCGATGACAGCGGGGTCCTCAGCGCAGACGCCGGAGATGAACAGGATGTCGTCGCGGGTCTCCTTGACCTTGTTGATGGCAGCAGCAGCGCCGGGAACAGCCTGAACGAAAACGATAGCCTTGACATCGGGGTCAGCGGCCATGTTGGTCACGGTTGCGATGGTCTGCTCGGTCTCGGTGGAGAAGTTGTCGGGGTAAGTAGCGGTAACGACCATGTCGCCGTACTTAGCCTTCAGGTTCTGTGCAGCCTGGTACTCTTCCTCGCCCTGGGAAACGGTGCCGGTGATGATGCCGATCTTGTAATCAGCGCCGGTCTCAGCAGCTGCTTCTTCCTTAGCAGCGCCGCCGCAAGCGACCAGAGAGAAGACCATGACCATAGCCAGAAGCAGGGTTACGAGTCTTTTCATTTTCTTGTCCTCCAATTTTATTACTCCCATTCCCCCTCTGAAAAGGGAAAACAGGGATTTTACTGCCTTAATTTTACTTTACCACTTTACTTGGATAAAGTATTCTTAAGGGCTGTGCATATTATAGACCATATTTTTCCGATTTGCAAGCAAAAGTGGCCGGTTTTCCAAGTTATCGGCAATTTTTGGTTATTTCACCAGATTTAATACTTTTTTAATAATTGGTCTGTGCATTTTGCCCATGCTTCAGGGAGCTTTGTGCGCATTGGACGGACAAAGAATTGGCAAAGAGCAAATTTTCCGGTATTTCTCCCGTTTTTCTTCCCGGAGCGTACATTCGTCCGTTATTGACAGATGTGCCGGTACATGGTATTTTTACTGCACGAAATCGAATGTAAAGGATGATCTCCATGAAGCAAACCAGCCGCGCCAGGCTCAGCCTGATCGTTTCCATGGCTGCCTTCGGCACCCTGGCCCCCTTTGTACGCAATATTTCCGTATCCTCCGGCGAGCTGGCCCTGTACCGGGCGGTGCTGGCCGCGGCCCTGATCGGGCTGTTCCTGCTGGTGAAGCGTCAGCGCATCCGGGTGCCGGGTGGAAAGAAGGAGCTTCCCCTGCTGCTGCTTTCCGGCATGGCCATGGGCATCAACTGGATTCTGCTGTTCGAAGCCTACAAATATACCACGGTGGCCATCTCCACCCTGAGCTATTATTTCGCGCCGGTGATCGTAACGGCGGTGTGTCCCTTCTTATTTAAAGAGAAGCTGACAAAAAAGCAGCTGCTGTGCTTTGTGATGTCCACTTTGGGTCTTTCCCTTGTCATCGGCATCACTGACCTGGGACGGGGCGGCAATGATGTGCTGGGCATCGCATTCGGTCTGGGGGCCGCCTGCTTTTATGCCGCGGTGATCCTGCTGAACAAATTTATCAGAGGCGTGACCGGCATTCACAGGACGTTTCTGCAGTTTCTGGCTGCCATCGTGATCCTGGTTCCCTATGTAGCCTTCACCGGCGGTGTCAGCGTTGCTTCCCTGGACGCTCTGGGCTGGGTGTGCCTGCTGATCGTGGGTCTGGTGCACACGGGCATCACCTACTGCCTGTACTTCTCCGCACTGAAGGAGCTGCCCGGCCAGGAGGCGGCGATCCTGAGCTATATCGACCCGCTGGTGGCCGTCATCATCGGCGTTGCGGTGCTGGGCGAGCCCCTTACCTGGCAGCAGCTGGTGGGCGGCAGTCTGATCCTGGGATTTACCCTGTGGAACGAAGTGTAATCACACTGCAAAATGCAGGACGGAGACTTCCCCTCTGTCCTGCAATATTTTTTCCGGAGGGTATACTGGCTTCCGGGAAAAGCTCTTGACATACTGCCCAACTTCGCCTAAAATATAAGTTAAGAGGTTATGGGATTTGCACACCCTCTCTGCCAATTTTGCAAAATACAAACGAAAGGTGACGTTTTATGTATCGTATCTTAGAACTGAATCCTCAGCTGCATAGCTTTGCCGGTGATATCGACCTGCGTATGTTCCTGTACCGGGCCACCAAGAGCCGCATCCTGGGCGAGGGTCAGACCCTGAACGACTTTGCCAATGCCCATAATTACTATGGTTTCCACCATGTGGACGGCGGCTGGTACTACCGCGAGTGGGCCCCCTCTGCATATGCGCTGTATCTGGAAGGCGAGTTCAACAACTGGAACCAGACCTCCCATCCCCTGACCCGGGTGGGCGACGGCAACTGGGAAATCTACCTGGAGGGCGATGATGCCCTGTGGGACGGCTGCAAGGTCAAGACCGTTGTGGATGCCAATATGACCCGCACCGAGCACCTGCCCCTGTACTGCCGCCGGGCTGTGCAGAACAAGACCAACAACAGCTTCGAGGCCGAGGTCGTGGACGACCGCAAGGTCTTCGAATGGACCGATGCCGGTTTCGTGGGCGAGAAGAACCTGTACATTTACGAGGCACACGTGGGCATGGCTCAGGAAGAGGGCCGCGTGGGCACCTACCGGGAATTTGCCGACATCACCCTGAACCACGTGAAGGAAGCCGGCTACAACACCATCCAGCTGATGGCCATTATGGAGCATCCCTACTACGGCTCCTTCGGCTACCAGGTTTCCAATTTCTATGCCGCCTCCTCCTGGTTCGGCAAGCCCGAGGACCTGAAGTATCTGGTGAACAAGGCCCACGCCATGGGCATCCGGGTGCTGCTGGATCTGGTCCACTCCCACGCTGTCAAGAACACCGCCGAGGGCATCAACATGTTCGACGGCACCACCTGGCAGTTCTTCCATGACGGCGACAAGGGCGAGCATCCCGCCTGGGGCACCAAGTGCTTCGACTATGGCAAGACCGGCGTGCTGCACTTCCTGCTGTCCAACCTGAAGTTCTGGCTGACCGAGTACCACTTCGACGGCTTCCGCTTTGACGGCGTCACCTCCATGCTGTACCACGATCACGGCCTGGGCACCGACTTCAACGACAACAGCAAGTATTTCTCCTACAATACCCACACCGAGGCCATCACCTACCTGCAGCTGGCCAATGAGCTGATCCGGGAAGTGAAGCCCGACGCCATCACCATCGCTGAGGATATGTCCGGTATGCCCGGTATGGCACTGCCCATTGAGGACGGCGGCATCGGCTTCGACTACCGCCTGGGCATGGGTCTGCCGGATATGTGGATCAAGGCCGTCAAGGGCCAGGACGAGTTCTGGGACATCAATAAGATGTGGGGCGACATGTGCCTGCGCCGTCCCGGCGAGAACACCGTGGCCTATGTGGAATCCCACGACCAGGCTCTGGTGGGCGACAAGACCATGATCTTCCGTCTGGCTGACGCTGCCATGTACACCGACATGAACAAGTCCACCCACAACCCCGTCATCGACCGGGCCATTGCCCTGCACAAGATGATCCGTCTGTTCACCCTGGCAGGCGGCGGCGAGGGCTACCTGAACTTCATGGGCAACGAATTCGGCCATCCCGAATGGATCGACTTCCCCCGGGAGGGCAACGGCTGGAGCTTCCACTACTGCCGCCGTCAGTGGAGCCTGAAGGAAAACGGCTTCCTGAAGTATCAGTGGCTGAACGAATTCGACCGGGACATGGTTGCCGTCACCAAGGAAAACAATATGTTCAACCAGCGCATGGCTGACATGATGCTGATGAAGGGCCCCGAGCAGACCTGTGCCTTCTACCGGAACGGTCTGATGTTCGTGTTCAACTTCCATGCCCACCGCTCCCTGAACAACGTTCTGATCCCCGTGCACCAGCCCGGCGAATACACCGTGATCCTGTCCTCCGACGACGAGAAGTACGGCGGCTTCAACAACGTGAAGATGCAGACCTACTCCACCAAGCTCTTCGACGGCAGGCATTACATCGAGCTCTACATCCCCGCCCGTACCTGCTTCGTGCTGAAGGAGAAGGTGATCCTCCCCCCTCCTCCGGTGACCGAGGCTCCCGCAGAAGCTGAGGTCGCAAAGAAGACTACCCGTAAGAGAACCACTAAGAAGGCCGGGGAAGCACCCGCTGAGGAGGCTCCCAAGAAGACCACCCGCAAGCGCACCACCAAGAAGGCCGAGGAGGCTGCTCCCGCTGAGGAAGCACCCAAGAAGACCACCAGAAAGCGCGCTGCCAAGAAGACTGAGGAATAATGTTTCATAACACAAGGCCGTCCGGAACAAATCCGGGCGGCCTTGCACATGTCCGGTTCACTGTGTGCATCCTGACGTCCGATAAAGTCAGCAGGATTTGTTCTGATTTTTCCTAAATTCAGAGGTATATCCCTCTGTTATCATCAGCAAAAATATATACTGCACATATGCACGTGCATTTTCCTATATTATATATAGAAAGAATAATAATCCTGTAATGATACCTCCTGCTTTCTCCTGCAAAAAAACCGGAGCCGGCAGGTCACACATTTACAAACTGCGTATAGGCCAATATGGGGAACGCACGCGTGCAGACGTGCGGCGCAGTTTAGCGGCGGTCATCATCCATATACATTCCCTGTCCACCTGCCCGCAAACCAGGCTGCCGCAGCGGCAATACAAATTCCCCCTGGCAAACAGTCACCTCTTTTGAGCCCCACAGCCTGCTGCTTTCAGAATAAATCCCTCTATCTTTCTCCTGCTTTCTGTGGTAAAATGTAAAAAAACCACAAGGAGGATTTTTCATGCGCACCATTGTCAATTTCAATGCCGGCTGGGCCTTCCGGAAGGATATGCCCCAGGCTCCCACGGTCATGCCTGCTGACTGGCAGACCGTCTGCCTGCCCCATACCTGGAACGCCATCGACGGACAGGACGGCGGCAATGACTATTTCCGGGGCACCTGCTGCTATGCCAGAGCCTTCCGCCTGGAAGACCTGCCCCAGAGCGAAAAGATCTATCTGGAGATCAACGGCGCCGCCAGCTCTGCCGATGTGATCCTCAACGGCAGCCGGCTCGCCCATCATGACGGCGGCTTTTCCACCTGGCGTGTGGATCTGACGGACACCCTGGCTGAGGACAACCTGCTGTGCATTCTGGTGGACAACGCCCCCAACAACCGGGTCTATCCCCAGGTTGCCGACTTTACCTTCTACGGCGGCCTGTACCGGAATGTGAACCTGATCTGCGTCCCCGCTTCCCACTTTGATCTGGACTATTACGGTGCCCCCGGCATTCAGGTGACCCCCACCATGGAAGGCGCCGATGCCAAGGTTGCCGTCCAGGTCTACCTGACCGGCCGCAAGGAAGGCCAGAGCGTCCGCTACAGCCTGAAAAACCGGGACGGCAAGGTTATCGGCACCTTCGAAGGCGGCGCAAAAGCCAATTTCCGCATTCAGAACGCCCATCTGTGGAACGGCCGAAAGGACCCCTACCTGTATTCCATGACCGCCGAGCTGGTGGAAGCGGGCACCGTGCTGGACAGCGTATCCACCCGCTTCGGCTGCCGCAGCTATGTCATCGACTCCCAGCTGGGCTTTATCCTCAACGGAGAGGAATATCCCCTGCGGGGCGTGGCCCGGCATCAGGATCGCTGGGGCATCGGCAACGCCCTGCTGCCCGAACACCATGAAGAAGACATCGACCTGATCTGCGAAATGGGCGCCACCACCATCCGTCTGGCCCATTATCAGCATGATCAATATTTCTATGACCTGTGCGACGAAAAGGGTCTTGTGATCTGGGCGGAGATCCCCTATATTTCCAGCCATATGCCCACCGGCCGGGACAATACCATTTCCCAGATGACGGAGCTGATCGCCCAGAACTACAACCACCCCTCCATCGTGGTCTGGGGCCTTTCCAATGAGATCACCATCGGCGGTGCAAAAGACCCGGATCTGCTGGAAAACCACCGCATCCTCAATGACCTGTGCCATAAGATGGATGCCACCCGTCCCACCACCATGGCCGTGGTCTCCATGTGCGGCATGGACGAGGAGATCGTCCATATCTCCGATGTGGTCAGCTACAACCACTATTTCGGCTGGTACGGCGGCGAGACCCACATGAACGGCCCCTGGTTCGACAAGTTTCACGAAAAATATCCCAACCGGGCCGTGGGCATCTCCGAATACGGCGCAGAAGCCCTGAACTGGCACAATTCCGATCCCCAGCAGGGCGACTACACGGAAGAATACCAGGCATACTACCACGAGGAGCTGATCAAACAGCTCTTTACCCGCCCCTATATCTGGGCCACCCACTGCTGGAACATGTTCGACTTCGGCGCCGATGCCAGAAGCGAGGGCGGTGAAATGGGACAGAATCACAAGGGCCTGGTGACCATCGACCGTAAATATAAGAAGGATGCCTTCTACGCCTACAAGGCATGGCTTTCCGATGAGCCCTTCGTCCATATCTGCGGCAAGCGCTACGTTGACCGGGTGGAGGATGTGACGAAGATCACCGTCTATTCCAACCAGCCTGCCGTTGAGCTGCTTGCCAACGGTGTTTCCCTGGGCGTAAAGGAATGCGCCGACCACTTCTTCTATTTTGAGGTTCCCAACGCCGGGGAAACCAGACTGGAAGCCCTGGCAGGCGACTGCCGTGATGAAAGCCTGATCCGCAAGGTGGATACCTTCAATCCCGCCTACCGGCTCCAGGAGAAGAACGCCATCATCAACTGGTTTGACATCACCATGCCTGAGGGCTATTTCTCCATCAACGACAAGATCGGCGATATTATGAAGACCTTCCGCGGAAAGCTCGTTCTGGGCGCCTTCCTGCTGAAGCTGATGAAGCAGATGAAGAAGCCCAAGGCTGACGGCGCAGAAGGCGGCCACGGCGGCACCTTCTCCCTGACCCCCGACATGCTGCAGATGATCGGCAGCTTCACCATCCTCCGGGCCTCCGGCATGGTGGGCATGGTGGGCATCACGCTGGAAGAAAAGGATCTTCTGACCCTGAACGCAAGACTGAACAAGATCAAGGTTCCCGGGAAGTAAAAAACATATTTGCAGGGAGGGCTTTGCCTTCCCTGCTTTTTTCAGCCTCGCTACCACTTTTTTACCAGTTTGTCAAGTGGCCTGCACGTAAAAGAAAGCTGTTCAATTTTGTACAAAACGCTAAAAATACTGCAACAGTGCGGATTATAATTGATTTTTCTGGTTATTTTCGGTATTATTTAATTATCAATGGTCTGCGATAAGCGCGGGCCGAAAAGGCAAGAATTTTAGGAGGCTAATCACTATGACTGTAATGGAAAGACTCGCAAATTCCGTCGTTGTTCCCGTTGTTGTTCTGGACAAGGTCGAGGACGCTGTTCCTCTGGCTAAGGCTATGGCTGCCGGCGGCGTCGACACCATGGAAATCACCTTCCGTACCGCCTGCGCTCCCGAGTGCATCAAGGCTGTTGCTGAGGCTTGCCCCGACGTTCTGGTCGGCGCCGGCACCATCGTCAACCTGGATCAGTGCAAGCTGGCTATCGAGATGGGCGCTAAGTTCATCGTTTCCCCCGGCTTCTCCGATGAGATCGTCGGCTACTGTGTCGCCAACGGCGTTGCTGTCGCTCCCGGCTGCGTCACTCCCACCGAGATCATGGGCGCTCTGAAGCACGGCCTGAAGATGGTCAAGTTCTTCCCCGCCAACGTTTACGGCGGCCTGAAGGCTCTGAAGAACCTGGCTGGTCCCTTCGTCGGCCTGAAGTTCCTGCCCACCGGCGGTGTCAACAATGACAACATCAAGGAATTCATCGACACCCCCTTCATCCACGCTGTCGGCGGCTCCTGGGTCTGCCCCAAGGCTGACGTTCTGGCCGGCAACTGGGACAAGATCACCCAGCTGTGCATCGACGCCCGCAAGGCTGCCAAGGGCGAGTAAGATTTCACCCGCAGTGTGAAATCAATTCAAAATTGCAAATATGCAATTGCAGCAAAGCTGTGGCTCCGGCCATAATTTGTAATTCGTAATTTGTAATTTATAATCATTCCGTATTCCCAGTTTTTTACTATATAATATATTTGAAAGGATTCTGATTACCATGGCAAGAATTGTTACCTTCGGCGAACTGATGCTGCGTCTGCAGCCCTACAACTACGAGCGTTTCGTTCAGGCTTCCAACGTCGAGTTCACCTTCGGCGGCGGCGAGGCTAACGTCTCCGTCTCTCTGGCTAACTATGGCATGGACGCAGCTTTCGTCACCAAGCTGCCCGCTCACGCTATCGGCCAGGCTGCAGTCAACTCCCTGCGTCGTTACGGCGTCGACACCTCTCTGATCGTTCGCGGCGGCGAGCGCGTCGGTATCTACTACAACGAGAAGGGCGCTTCTCAGCGTGGCTCCGTCTGCATCTACGACCGTGCTTACTCCGCTATTCAGCTGGCTAAGCCCGAGGACTTCGACTGGGACAAGATCTTCGAAGGCGCTGACTGGTTCCACTTCACCGGCATCACCCCCGCACTGGGCCCCAACGTTGTTGAGATCTGCAAGCAGGCTTGTGTTGCTGCAAAGGCTAAGGGCATCAAGATCTCCTGCGACCTGAACTACCGCGGCAAGCTGTGGACCCGCGCTCAGGCTAACGAGGCTATGACCGAGCTGGCTAAGTACATCGACGTCTGCATCTCCAACGAAGAGGACGCTAAGGACGTGTTCGGCATCGAAGCCGAAGCTACCGACATCTACGGCGGCACCATCAACCACGAAGGCTACAAGTCCGTTGCTAAGCAGCTGGCTGACAAGTACGGCTTCGAGAAGGTTGCTATCACCCTGCGTGAGTCCCACTCCGCATTCGACAACGGCTGGTCCGCAATGCTGTACGACGGCGAGAACTACTGCTTCTCCAAGAAGTACAACCTGCACATCATCGACCGCGTTGGCGGCGGCGACTCCTTCGGCGGCGGCCTGATCTATGCTCTGCTGTCCGGCAAGGACACCCAGGCAGCTGTTGAGTTCGCAGTTGCAGCTTCCGCTCTGAAGCACTCCATCGGCGGCGACTACAACATGGTCACCGTTCCCGAAGTCGAGAAGCTGGCAGGCGGCGACGGCTCCGGCCGTATCCAGAGATAATTTCTCTGCCCCACAAACCAAAGAGACGAGGAAGGTTCGCCTTCCTCGTCTTTTTCGTTATTCTTCCTTAGGGGCATCCAGCAGTTCCCTGCTTTCGTCAAATCTTGCCTTTGTCTTCCTCGCCGCCTCGATCAGGCTCTGGAATTCCGTGGACAGCACCCGGCGGATGCCTGCATCGGAGCTGAGGGTCTTGATATAGGTGCGGATATTCTTCGGCTGCAGCAGATCCTGCACTGTGCTTACCTCGCCGCTGCCCAGCAGGGTGAACATCACATCCACCAGCTGGTTCCGGTCCGCGTTGGACATGTCTGCAAACCAGGTCTTGATGGTGGCATCCACAAACTGGGAGGATTCCGTGATCTCCTGCACCGGGATAAACTCCCTGCCCAGCACCTCCCAGGAGTAGGGATCGTGCTGCAGAAGGCCCACATTTTTGCTGCGGATCACCGTATAGGGTTCCTCATGCTCCAGCAGCATCCCGATCACCGAGGACTGGGGGATGTAGGTTTTGATTTTCGGCACCATGGCAAGATACCCGGGATCACCCATCAGATATTTGGTAAAACCGGGGCCGTCGTTGCTGAAGACACCATGAATCCGGCTCTGGAGCATGGGTGAGGAACGAGCCGCCGCAAAAACCGCCAGATTACCGCCCTTGGAATGACCGCCCAGATACATGGGCTGCGGATACTCCAGTGCCACATCCCGGACATACTGCTGCGCCAGCCGCTGGGCCGGCACCGTCTGCTGGAAGGTCATATTAAAGTCCTCCTTCCAGCCCACCAGAGAGTAATCCGTGCCCCGGAAGGCCAGGAACATGCTGCCGTCATCCAGCAGGAAGGTCATGGCCGCAAACTGGGTCTCCTGCTCCGGGATCAGCTCATCCCGATACCGGACGATCTGCGCATTGCCGAAACGGACGCTCCCGGCCGCCAGATGCAGCAGATCCAGGTCATGCTTCACCCGGCACCGCTCCTCATGGTTTTCCAGGGCAAAGTAGCTTTCCGCCGCATCCTTCAGCACCACCGGCGTGTCCGGCTCGCCCTGAACCCGGCAGCCATAACAGATATAGGACAGGGCGGAAAAAACCAGGGCATCCACCGCATTGACACCGTCCTGGGTAAAGGTCAGGTCTCCCCGCCATTTCACATAATCCAAAATATTTGCCATACGCAGATCACTCCTTTGGCACTAGCATACCATGGGTTTGTGAATTTTTCTACCTTTTCCTGGCAGTTGCTGAAAGGATTCTTAATTTTTCTTTAAACACCTTGACAGTTTGGTTTATTGATAGTAAACTAAAGAAAAGGTTTATTACCAATAAACCAAAGGAGGTGCCAACATGGAAGATTACAAGCTCGGCCTGGTGGAATCCAAATTTGCAGACATTATCTGGCAGAATGAACCGCTCCCCTCCCGGGATCTGGTTGCCTTGTGCCAGCAGGAGCTGAACTGGAAGAAGCCCACCACCTATACCGTCCTGCGCAAGCTCTGCGAGCGGGGCATTTTTCAGAACGAGGGCGGTCTGGTCACATCCCTGATCTCCCGGGAGGAATTCTACGCCCGTCAGTCGGAGCGGTTTGTGGAGGATACCTTTGACGGTTCCCTGCCCGCCTTCTTCGCTGCCTTTACCCGGCGCAAGGCCCTGAGTCCCCAGGAAATCGCAGAAATCCGCCGCATGATCGATGCCTATGGAGGTGATACGCCATGACGGAGCTGTTTTTCAAGCTGGCGGATTTGAGCATCGATGCCGGATGGCTGGTTCTTACGGTGATCGCAGCCCGGTTCCTGCTGAAAAAAGCGCCAAAATCCCTGCATTGCTGCCTGTGGATTCTGGTGGCTGTCCGGCTGGTATGTCCCTTCTCCTGGGAAAGTGTCTTCAGCCTGATGCCGGAACGGCCTGAGGTGCCGAAAGGCGTTCAGTTTGCTGTGAGCCACGCGCAGCCCGGCCAGATCGTTTATTCCCGGTCAGAACCGGTGCAGGAGGATGCCGGAGAGCAGCCCCGAAGCGTCAGCTATGTGGCCGTTCCCACATTTGAAGGGGAAACCCGGGCTCTGAAGGTATCGCACCCCGATGTAATGGGGGTTGTGCTTGGCCATGCCGGATGGATCTGGCTCGGCGGCATGACACTGATGTGCGCTTATGCCGCCGTCAGCTATCTTCGCATCCGAAAACGTATCCGGGTGTCCCTGGAGCTGAGTCCCGGTGTTCTGCTGTGCGACTATATCGATACGCCCTTTATTCTGGGCATTCTGCGGCCGAAGATCTGTCTGCCCTCGGAAATGAATCCGGCGGATGCAGCCCAGGTGCTTGCCCATGAAAAGGCCCATCTGAAGCGCCGCGACCACTGGTGGAAGCCTCTTGGCTATCTGCTTCTGAGCATCTACTGGTTCCATCCCCTGCTGTGGCTGGCCTATATCCTGCTGTGCAGGGACATCGAGCTTGCCTGCGACGAGCGGGTGGTCAAAACCATGGAAGAAACCGACAGAAGGGCCTATTCCGAAGCCCTGCTCAAATGCAGCGTGCCCCGTCACCTGATCCTGGCCTGCCCCCTGGCCTTTGGCGAAGTGGGCGTAAAGCAGCGGATCAGAGCAGTGCTGCATTACAGGAAGCCGGGGTTCTGGATCATTTTGGTCAGCCTCATGGTGACTGCTGTTATATCCGTATGTTTCCTGACAGACCCAGATCGGGACACACTCAGCGATCTATGCGAAAACAACCGAACAGATGCCGCCCAAATAAGCCTGTGGGGACGTTATGGCTTTACACATCTGCGTTCCCCCAAGGAGTTGGACGATGTGTGGGATGCTTTGGATTCAATCACCTATGATCCGGAGCCCCATATGACGGAAACAGAATGGGAGCCGAATAACCTCAGATTATGGCCCTGGTATGAGCTGCGATTTGAAACAGAGGAAGAAACACTGCAGACCATCTATATCTACCGGGACTATTCCGCTATCTGCATTGAGGCCGATGATACACTTCAGCATTACCATGTCAATGATTCTGATCTGCTGGAAGCACTGTTTACCCGTCATCTGACATACGGTTACCGACATGAACCTTCAGCGGAACCGTTTGCTACCTGGGATGAGCCTTTGAATTGGATGCACAATCTGACACCGGATGCATTCAGCTCCATTCGCTTCAGAGAATACTCGTCACATAGCATCAACGGCAATCCAATCTCCACATTTCGCTTTCAGGAACTGTTGGAGATTCTCAAGGATATACCCGCAGAAGCCCTTTCTGACCCGGTTACGTTAAACAGCACACCAAACGGCGACTTGTTTCATAACTTCCTGCGTGACAATGTCAACGCAAATCTGATTTTTACCGACCAGGCTAACGATTTGACCGTTCTGATCCGCTACCAGGAAGAATCCGGGCCGAAATTGGAATTATACATGGTAAACGGAACAAAATACGAAAGTTTTTCCTACAAGGTAAAATCTGCAAATATGTGGACGATCCACAGTCAGGAACTGACACAATACCTGCTGGATTTACTGGAATATACACCCGGTATTCACCTGTCCCGGGGGTACTGGCTGGAATTTGAAGACGAATTCTTTTCCGTTACCAACGGGGAAGGAACCATAGATGTCCGCCGCACAGACAAATGGGTGTATGAAATCGTGGAGCCCGGTGATGCAGACAGCTTCGGCATCCGCTGCCGTCCCAAGGAAGTCAAAGAAGGCTGGATCTATTTCAGTCTTTGGCCGGATGGCTTTGAGGTGGATGAAGTCAACCGCTATTATGCAGCATATTCCAACGGATACACCAGCTATCCGTTAACGGTTCACAATCCCAACGGAATGTCCTTCAGTGAAACAATTTGGTCGTACAGACGCTGCTTTACCTCATTGGGAGATTATGTAATCCTGAACGAAGGCGCAGACGACTGGCTGCTTGCCTATCAGGACGATCTGGAAGCCATAGAAATGTATTCCGGTTTTTCCGGCGGAGATTACCTCGATACAGAAATTCCCGTACCGAAATTGGAACCCATCGCCTATACCCAGTGCGATAAATCCGACCTGAATCTCCTGAATACAGCCACTTTCGAAACACCGGACAAAGCTACCATGACTCTGGATTTCGTCTGGAAGAGTACAAACGTACCCAATTCCCAGGACAACAGCCATATTCTCTTCGCTTTCTGGCCTGAATATGAGACCGAGGGCATGGTACTCGTGGAATACTGGGAAGGTTTCTTCCAGCCGGAGGAATCACTGCTGATTGAAGAAACCAAAGTATACTACTACAGCGGCTGGTACGATGGCTTTATCGGAACCTATCCCGGTGACGAACGCTGGACATATCTATGGATCAACCGGGAGTACGGCAGCTATGTATTCCGCTGTGAAAATACCGATCATTGGGACACGCCCAAAATGGATTGTGTCCTGCACGAAATCGGTGAAATCAAATTCCATAAATGATCCGCAAATCCAGAATGCCTTGACAAAATTCCTCCTGAGAAGTACAATAGCCTCATATTTTTCTCAGGAGGAATTTTTTATGGAACTGAACCGTGAGCAGGCATTGACCCTGCTGAAAAAGTATAACAAGGAGCCTTTTCACATCCAGCACGCCCTGACTGTGGAGGGCGTTATGCGCTGGTATGCCCAGGAAAACGGTGAAAACGTTGATTTCTGGGGTCTGGTGGGTCTGCTGCATGATATCGACTTTGAAGTCTACCCCGACCAGCACTGCAAGATGGCGCCTCAGCTGCTGTCTGAAGTCAATGCCAGTGAAAAGATGGTTCACGCCATCTGCTCCCACGGCTACGGCCTGTGCAGCGATGTGGAGCCTGCAAATCTGATGGAGAACATCCTGTTCACCGTGGACGAGCTCACCGGTCTCATCGGTGCTGCCGCCCGGATGCGCCCCTCCAAGAGCGTTATGGATATGGAACTTTCTTCCCTGAAGAAGAAGTTCAAGGACAAGAAGTTTGCCGCAGGCTGCTCCCGGGATGTGATCAAGCAGGGTGCCGAGCGCCTGGGCTGGACTCTGGATGCGGTTCTGGACAAGACCATCCTGGCCATGCGCAGCTGCGAGGCTTCCATCAACGAAGAAATGGCTGCTCTGTAAGCAAGCGGACATAAGAAAAGACCTGCCGGATCGGCAGGTCTTTTCAGACTGTCAAAAAAGTAGATTTACACGTAAAAGTTTACCAAAATGCACAGCACCCAAAGCCTCCCTTGTGTAAAGGGAGGTGGCTCGCCGTAAGGCGAGACGGAGGGATTGTGCAGAGAAATCTTACGTATTCGCATA
>JAFQHF010000128.1 GCA_017398105.1 Oscillospiraceae bacterium
ACTTGCAGAAAAGAAAAACTCGGAGGTGTTATTCCTCCGAGCCGTTCATATCTCCGTGCTTTACTTGTTTACAGCATCTTTGAGCGCCTTGCCTGCCTTAAAAGCGGGAGCTTTGCAAGCCGGAATCTTCACCGTTTCCTTTGTGCGAGGGTTCTTTCCGGTACGCTCACCGCGCTCGCGGGTTTCAAAGGTACCGAAGCCAATGAGCTGTACCTTATCGCCTGCAGCCATAGCATCTGCAATCTTATCAAGCGTTGCACCGATAACGGCTGCGGTATCCTTTTTGGAAACGCCGGTTGCCTCTGCAACGGCAGCGATCAGTTCGTTCTTATTCATAATCTTCCTCCGAATTCCGACTTTTCTGCCGAATATTTTATTTATTATAGCATTTTTTTGCCCTTTTGTCAATGTAGGTGGATTTTCAGCATACAGAACTTTCTTTTCTATTCTGCTGTAGTATCTCTTAGAGTGGGAAGTTCGCTTTCTCCTGTCATCATGACAGGTACCACCTGCCACCGAGAAGGTATAGTTCCCCCTCGGCGGAGGTGATATTAAAATTGCGGTCTTATCCGCTTCGGATTTTGTAAAGCAGACTGCTCTTACCGCCTTTGGTGCGATACCGCTGTTCGGTTTCGAGTAGCCCCGCTTTCCGCAGGTCGTGGAGCGCACGTCGCACGGTGGACTGGGACAGCTTCAGCTCCGAGGCAATGGTGGGGATCGCAGGCCAACATTCGCCGTCCTTGTTGGCTCGGTCTGCAAGGTAGGTGTAGACCGACACGGCTCGGTGCGGCAGTTCCTGACGGTAAAGGAAATCAAGACGGCTCATTCGGCTTCACCTCCTGGGCAGGCTTCAGTGCTGTTCTACGGTTCGGAGGCACGGGATTCATGCCACCGCCGCCTTTCTTGTCGCCGGGCTTCTTGGGCGGAGTCTGCTGTGGCTCATGGCTCTCACTCTCTGCCTGATCCTGACCGCTGATACCGTTACCGCCGTCTGTGGCAGGATTATCCTTGACGATCCAGTCGGGATGGTATTTCTTGATGATACCGTCCATGATCTCCTTCTTTTCGGCATACTGTACCTCTCGGCCGCCGTGGTCGGGTACAGCATAGGGATTGTCCTCGTCGAATTCGATGCCCCATTTGAAGAACAGCTTCAGCTTGACTCGCATGGGATGGACACCGGTTTTCATGACAACGAACTGACCTTTGGGAAGGGATTTCAGCTCGTCGGGTGTGAGCAGAGGTCGCTCGATCATCTGCAAAGATTCGGAAGGATCGTTTCGGCTACGGGACACAGATCCCGACATAACAGTACGGCTGCCCAGGGCTTTGGATAGCACCTCTGCCGAGCTGCTGTTGGGAGCGAAGCCGCCGAAGATGGTGAGCTGAGTATTGTCCACGATGATCTCCGCACCTTCCTTGCCGTAGTTCTTGTCGAGCTGTGAGAAGGACTGGATGATGGGAACGATCTGCAACCTACGGGAACGGGATGCCGAGAACATCATCTCGGCGGATTCGATCTTGGGGAGCGTACCGAACTCGTCGCAGAAGAAGACACAGCGGTTCTTCAGCTTACCGCCATGCTCATCGGCTACGGCAAGTATCTCTCGGTATAGCTGCTGAATGATCAGCGAGATCATGAAGAAGGTGTTGGGGTTTTCTTCGGGCATAACTACGAAGATAGCGGACTTCTCATTACAGAACTTCTCCGCGTCGATCTCGGTATCGAAGCACAGGAGCTGTTCCAACTCGGAGTCGAGGAAGGAGTTCAGTCGGGACAGAGCTGTTGACATGACCGATGCCATGGACTGCTCTGCGGTATTCAGTGCTGCTCCGGCAAACCATTTCGCCTTGTGGTCATCGGGAAGCATCTCCATGAGCTGTTGGAACTGATTCTTGCCTTTCTTCTGTGAGGGTGCCAGCAGTTCCTGAATGATCTTGAACACCGACACGATATGCCGTTTCTCCGGCTCACAGAACTCTGCCACGAGCAGGATGGTGGCTGTAAGCAGACCTTCGGCTGCATCGTAGAAGTAGGCGTTCTG
>JAFQHF010000005.1 GCA_017398105.1 Oscillospiraceae bacterium
CAAAAAATGGGCTTGACAAATCGGAGCGCTCCGTGTATGATGTTCGTGGTTAGTTATCGCTAACCGTTTCCTTGATTCACGTGTTAGCCTCCGCTAACTTGCAATTTGAAAGGAGGATCGCTCATGTCAGAAGAATATCTGGTCCGGCACTGTGCCCCCACCCTGGCAGGGATCAAAACTGCAAATCTGTTCACCTGTCCCTGCCGCAACCGGGAGAAGCTCCTCGCCTTTGTCCGGCGCACAAATGCGAAGCTGGTCCGCAAGGGACTTCGGATCCTGCCTCTTCGGTTTTCCGAGGAAAAGGCCCTCATCTATGTCTATCGGCCCGGAAGGCTGAGCTCTGACCTGTCCGATTCCACGGCGGCCGACATTCTTCAGAAGCGGGGCTACTGCATCGGCAGCTGTGAAAAATGCGTCGGGCAGCTTGCGAAAAAGCTTCGGCTGGAAGGGGAATTTCCCCATGAGATCGGCCTCTTTCTGGGTTATCCGCCGGAGGATGTATGCGGCTTTCTGGAAAACCGCACCTGCAAATGTGTGGGCTGCTGGAAGGTCTACGGTGACGAGGCCGCCGCAAAGAAAAAGTTTGCCCAGTATAAAAAATGCACCAGCGTCTACTGGAACCAGTGGAACAAGCGAAAGGACATCGAACGGCTTACCGTGGCCGGTTGATTCTCCCTGTATTTATACCTCCTGAAGCAGCGCACACCCTCTGCCGATCACAGAGGGTGTGCAGCGCCCTCCGAAAAACCATGAAAGGAAGAGAATTACCCCATGAAAAAGACAAGTCCCATTCTGCGCAGACTGCCGGTTTATCTCCATTACCTGAAAAACGACAACAAGGACAGAGTTTCCTCCCGGGAGCTGGCACTGGCTCTGGGATTCACTGAAATTCTCGTCCGCAAGGATCTGGCCAGCGTTTCTGACGGCGGAATGCGGAAGCTCGGCCACTACCGGCAAAGGCTGATTGGGGATATTGAGCAGTTTCTCTCCTTCGATGCTCCGGCTGAACTCCAGCGAAGCACACTGCAATGACCCGATTACCGCAGCATTCTTTCCATAAATGGATTGTTTTTCTTTCGGAATGGCTGTTGACAATCCAAAGAAACTGTGCTATTTTGGGATGGATGTTAGTGAACGCTAACTCCTTGATCGGTGTTAGCGTTTCTTTTCTGATTATGTGTTAGCTTTCGCTAACTTTCGAGGATGGAGTAGGATGAAACAAAAAATGACCCGCCGGGAGGATTACCTCAAACTCATTCATCACTTATCGGCCAGAGGCGAGGTCCGGGGTGCGGATCTGGCCGATGCATTGGCGATCAAGCGGCCCACGGTATGCATCTACCTGAAGCGGCTGGTGGAAAACGGGGACATCACCATGGATGCCCACCACTGTGTATCGCTGACGGAGCAGGGCCGGGCCGTCGCAGAGGAAACCCTCAGCAAGCACAGCCTGCTGCTTTCCCTGCTGCTGGAGCTGGGGGTGCCCCAGCAGACCGCAGCAAAGGACGCCTGCGCCATCGAGCACAGCATCAGCCCCGAAACCTACTGTGCATTGCAGCAGCTTCTGAAGGAAAGGCAGAAATGCGTCTGATGCCGCCCCAAACGAGCGAGGTAACGAAATGCAGACGATTGAAAAGAAGGAATACCGCTTTGCCAATGACCTGGGTGACGCAGAGCTGACCGTCTATGAGGTATTTCCCGGCGTGCAGCTGGTCTACAGCAGCGTGCATATGGACCGGTTTGATCTTGGCAATGTCCTGGCGGGAAATATGATCGAGATCCATCACTGCCGGGAGGGGCGGATCGAGCAGGAGCTTGAGGAGGAATACTGCTATCTCATGCCCGGTGACTTTTGTATCGCTCTGCGAAAAACCATGGTGCGCTCCTTCCGTTTTCCCCTGCGGCACTACCACGGCATTGCCATCGGCATCCGGGAGGACGTGGCCCGGCAGTGGCTTTCCCGATTTATGGAGGATATCCACGTCCAGCCGCTGGAGGTGACCAGACGGCTCTGCGGAAGCAGAAGCAGCCGCATCATCCGCAGCGAAAGCTACATTGAGCATATTTTTGCGGAGCTGTACCGGGTGCCGGAGCAGATCAGGAGGGGGTTTTTCAAGCTGAAGATCATGGAGCTGTTTCTGGTGCTCAGCGGGATCGATGTCCACAAAAACGAAGTGACACGATATGCACTGCCCAAATCCCAGGTGCAGCTGGCAAACTCCGTGGCGGCGTATCTTTCCGAGCATATGGATCAGCACATCACCATCCCGGCGCTTTCCAAAGAATTTGGCGTTTCCGATACCCACCTGAAAAATGCCTTTAAGGGCGTGTACGGTATGCCGGTCTTTTCCTATATGCGGGTCCAGAAAATGCACGCTGCCGCACAGCTGCTGATCCATACGGAAAAAACGATCGCAGAAATCGCCGATGCGTTCGGCTACAGCAACACAAGCAAATTCTCCGCCGCATTTCAGTCCGTCATGGGCGACACCCCCGGGGACTACAGGAGATGTCACACAAAGCTATCCCCACAGCGGTAAAACCGCACTCCAAACGTTTCCCGTTTGGAGTGTTTTTTTGCCCCTTTGGGAGTGGAAAAAGGGAAGGGGATCTGATATAATGCCGCAGGTAGTTAGTTATCACTAACCATCATCAGAAAGGAGTTCCAGTAAGACGTATGATTCAAAAGCTGCACAGCAAGCGTTGGCTGAGTACGGTGATCCTCGCCGCCTTGCTTGCGATCCTATCGGTGTTTTCGCTGTTTGTCGGTGCCACCGAAATCAATATTCGCTCCCTATTTTCCGGCGGAATGGAGCTGAAGATCTTTCTGCTGGCACGAATCCCCCGTCTGCTTGCCATCCTGTGCACCGGCATCGGCATGAGCGTAGCGGGACTGATCATGCAGCAGCTTTGCATGAACAAATTTGTATCCCCCACCACAGGTGCCACGATCCAGTCGGCCCAGTTCGGCATTGCCCTGGCCATGGTCTTTTTCCCCACCATGGGGCTCTGGGTACGGACGCTGTTCGCCTTCGTTCTTGCGGTTGCGGGTACCTTGGCATTTGTGTTCTTCATCCAGAGGATCCAGGTCAAGGATACGGTGCTGGTCCCGCTGGTCGGTATCATGTTCGGCAATATCATCGGCGGTGTGACCAATTTTATTTCCTGGCAGTGGGAGATCAACCAGCAGCTCAATGCCTACTTCTCCGGCTCCTTTGCACTGATCATTCAGGGCAACTACGAGCTGGTGTATCTGGTGGTGCCGCTGGTGCTCCTGGCCTTTCTCTATGCCAACCACTTTAACATCATTGGAATGGGCCAGGATTTCTCCAGGAATCTGGGTGTCAACTATAACCTGATCCTGATTCTCGGTCTTTCCATCGCATCGGTCATCACGGCATCCGTCATCGTGATCGTGGGTCAGATCTCCTACATCGGTCTGATCGTCCCCAACCTCGTGGCCCTGTTCAAGGGCGATAAGATCCGGGGCACATTGCTTGATACGGCTCTGTTCGGCGCACTGTTCGTTCTGATCTGCGATATCCTTGCAAGATCGATCCTCATTCCCTATGAAATCCCCATCGAGCTGATCGTCGGCATCGTCGGCAGCGTGATCTTTATTGCCATGCTGATGTACAAGCTGAAGCACGGCAAGAAGGCGATCCGTCCGGGCAGACATGGCCGCCATCACCGGCACGGTCATCATCCCCGCCACGGACATCACCGGCACCATGGGCGTCACAAGGAGGCAGCAGGCGATGCATAAAACAAAAACAGTCCATGCGCACAGGAGGAATGCCATCCGGCTGGTTTTCCTGGCAGCAGCTGCTGCGGCCGCTGTGGCAGTCTACCTGCTGCTCCATTCTCACCCGGAAAAGCCGAAGCTGTTCCATTACATTTTAAGCCTCAGGATCCCCACCCTGGTCTGCATGGTCCTTGCGTCCATCTCCATCGGTGCGGCAACGCTGATCTTCCAGTCCATTGTCCATAATCGCATTGTTACTCCGGCACTGCTGGGTATGAGCTCGATCTATTCCTTCCTCCACACGGCGGCAGTGTTTGTGTTCGGTACAGGGAGCAGCCTGTATCTCAACGCAAACCTGTCCTTCGCCGTGGATCTTGTGAGCATGGGCGTGGTCGGTACGCTGATCTATTGGTATCTGTTCCGAGCCACGGGTCATAACATCCTCTACATCATGCTCATCGGCACGGTGCTGTCCTCTTTGTTCGGCAGTGCACAGTCTGCCATGATCCGTGTGATGGACCCCAATGAATATGACGCATTGCTGACGACACTGGTTGCCGATTTCAACCATGTCAACGGGGAGATCATTGCCCTTGCAGTCATCGCTCTGGCGGCAATTGCATTTTTCCTGAGAAACGAGCTGAAGCTGCTGGATGTGATCACCATGGGCCGGGATCAGGCCATCAATCTGGGCGTGGATTACGACCATGTGATCCGCAGGCTGCTGTTCGGTGTGGTTCTTTGCATGGCGGTGGCAACAGCCACCATCGGTCCTGTATCTTTCTTAGGACTGATCGTTGCGAATCTGTCCCGGCAGGTGCTGAAAACCTATAAGCACGCCCACCTGATCGTGGGTGCGAGCCTGATGGGCATGCTGGCCCTGATCGGCGGACAGCTGATCTCGCAGCATATCTTCCATTTCACCGTCCCGGTCAGCACCTTTGTCACCATTGCAGGCGGTGTCTATTTCCTTTATCTGCTGCTCGTCAAGAAAGGAGCGTACTAAATGAACGTACAGGATCTGATCAAAAGCTACGGTCACAAGACCGTTGTCAACGAAGTCAGCTTTGAAGTGCCGAAGGGCAGGGTTCTTTCCCTGATCGGCCCCAATGGCGCAGGCAAGTCCACCGTTATGGGTATGATCTCCCGGCTGATCGCCAGGGATGCCGGTGTGATCCAATTTGAGGGCGAGGACCTCAGCAAATGGAAAAGCAAGGAGCTGGCCAAGCACCTTGCCATCCTGACCCAGCACAACAATGTGCAGATGAAGCTGACGGTTCGGGAGCTGGTGTCCTTCGGCCGCTTTCCCTACTCGGGAAGCCGCCTGACGGACGAGGATCAGGATATGGTCGATCAAGCCATTCGCTACATGGAGCTGGAAGAGTTCGAAGATCAATATATCGACGAGCTCTCCGGCGGCCAGCGGCAGCGGGCCTATATTGCCATGGTCATCGCCCAGGATACGGACTATGTCCTGCTGGATGAGCCCACCAACAATCTGGATATCTACCACGCATCCAATCTGATGCGCATTGCCCGGCGGCTCTGCGATGAGCTGGGCAAGACCGTCATCCTGGTCCTCCACGAGATCAACTACGCCGCCTTCTACTCCGATTATATCTGCGCCTTCCTGAACGGCAGGGTCGCAAAATTCGGCCCTGTGGAGGAGGTTATGACCAGGGATAATCTGAAGGAGATCTACAATGTAGACTTCGAAATACTGAATGTGGGCGGCAGACCGCTGACGATCTATTATTAACCCCGTAATTAACCCCGCGCAAAATTTTCAGTACTTTTATGATGAAAAGGAGAACAAACAACATGAAGAAAATGATTTCTATGCTGCTGGTTCTGGTCATGGCACTGAGCCTGGCCGCCTGCGGCACCGCCGGCAACACCGAGACCACCGCACCCGAGACCACCGCACCCGAGACCTCCGCACCCGAGACCACCACGCCCGCAGCACAGTCCGCCCCCGAGACCACCGAGGCTGCCAAGCCCGAAACCATCACCATTCAGGCCCTGAACGCCAACAAGGAGATGGCTGACATTGTGGTCCCCTACGATCCTCAGCGCATCGCCATTCTGGATATGCCTGCGCTGGACATCGTTGACGCCCTGGGTCTGGGCGAGCGCATCGTCGGCTCTGCCAAGGTCACCATCGAGTACCTGACCCAGTACAACCCTGACGACTCGGGTGGTGCGATTCTGAATCTGGGCAGCGTCAAGACCGCTGATCTGGAGCAGGTTGCGATCTGCGAGCCCGACATCATCTTCATCGGCGGCCGTCTGAGCTCCATGTACGCAGAGCTGGAAGCCATCGCACCCGTTGTCTACCTGGCGGTGGACTATGAAAAGGGCGTGGTGGAGAGCACCAGATACAATGCCCAGACCATCGCCTCCATCTTTGGCAAGGAAGCCGAGGTCGACGCCATGTTCGACGGCTTCCAGCCCAGAATCGATGCGCTGAATGCGGTTCTGAACGGCAGGAACATCCTGCTGGCGATGTACAACAACAACGCCATGTCCATCATGGACACCCAGAGCCAGCTGAACATCCTGGCCGCTGAGCTGGGCGGCAGCAACCTGGGCGAGACCGTCGGCGAGGTCGAAAAGGCCACCCACGGTGAGGACGCCTCCTGGGAGACCATTGTCAATCTGAACCCCGAGTACATCTTCGTTCTGGACCGCTCCACCGCTACCGGTGCCGCAGACGAAGGGATCCTGGGTGCCCGTGAGGTCATTGAGAACGACCTGATCAAGGAGCTGGACTGCTACAAGGAGGGCAAGATCGTCTACTTCATCCAGCACGCCAACGTCTGGTACACCTCCACCGGCGGCGTCCAGGCTCTGGACACCATGCTGGCCGATCTGGAAGGCGCACTTCTGAACTGACTTGACAAAATAAATACGCGGGATTAACATAAACGGATGGAGGGAAACCTCCATCCGTTTCAGACTGTAGAAAAAGCACGTCATTGCGAGGAGGGCGAAGCCCGACGCACCCCAGGGTGCGCACTGGCTCGGAATGACGTGGTGGTTTACTGTGAAATCGTACCCATGAGCAGAAAGAGCGCAAAAAGACTCCCCTAAAGGAAACGGCATCATTTTTTAAGCAAATGCTTGTTCCAGTGTCACCGTATATCCCAAGAGCATCAGTTTCTTCACCATTGAGTTAGCCTTGCGTTCTTTATTGAACTGATTGTAGTAGTTGCTTCCCAAATCCCGGAATGCCGTCTTATCTTTCAGTACATGATAGATCGCTATGAGCAGCGAGTGCGCTACAGCTACCGCTGCTCTTTTCTTGCCCCGGTGGGCGCTGATCCGTGTGTACTGGGCGCTGAAGTAGGAATCTTTGCGTTTTGCTGCGGCCAACGCACATTGCACCAGTGTGCTTCGCAGTACCGGGTTCCCTTTGGTGGTTCGCCCTGACTTCCGCTTCTTCGCACTTTCGTTATTTCCGGGACAAACACCCGCCCATTTGGAAATGTGCCTGTCAGAGGGAAACCGTTCCATATCCGTTCCGATGATGGAAATGATCGTTTTGGCACTTGTTTCTCCAATTCCCGGAATCTCGCAGATCAACTTGACTGCGTCTTTCTCATCAGGCTTCATAAAGTTTTCGATCTCATCATCCAGATTCCTGATGTGTTCATCCAGTTCGTCCAGATGCTTCAGAAGCTCTTTGATCATTCGCTTTTGGATTGGAGACAGAACTCCGTTCATATCCTCGACCAGCTGCTTAGGGTCGGCCTTCAGGTGATAGGATATCTCCTTCTTTCTCAGCATTTCTTTGAATGCATCCTCGCTGAAAACGCCGCCGTCCATGATGAAATTCAGAATGTTCCGGGCACTCAAGCCATTGATCCTCGATACTGTTCCGGACAGCTTGATGTTTGCGCCTTCCAGCATCTTCTGCAAACGGTTCAATTCCCGGCTCCGTTCCTCCACCAGACTTTTCCGGTAGCGTGTCAGCTCCCGCAGTTCCCGCTGCTCCTTGGATGGAATATAGCTCGCCCTCAGCAAACCATGCTGCAGCAGGTCGGCAATCCATTCCGCATCCTTGGCATCCGTTTTTCTTCCGGGTACTGCCTTCATGTGCTGTGCATTCACAACCATTGCTTTGATCTCACTGGCTTCCAGCACATTATACAGGGGCTTCCAGTAAGATCCCGTGCTCTCCATGGCCGTCATCTCACAGCCGGATTCATTCAGCCAGTCCGCCAGCTTGAGCAATTCCTTCGTTGTTGCTCCAAACTCCCGCAGCTCGCTTTTCCGGCCCGTTCTCAGGCATGCCACAATGAGCTTCTTGTGTACATCGATACCACAACAGATGTCGTATACTTTTTCCATGGGTAGACCTCCATGCATTCAGAATACGGCCCGGTTCTCCCTCAGTAGTTACTTTACTGTACGTTCTTCTGTCCCAAGGACTGAACAATGCGTGGTTCAACGGAAGAACCAATATCAATTTTTCGAACGGGGTACTGCCCCAAAACTCAACCGACTTTTGCCGTGCTTCTACTATACCACTGCACTACGCACAGAGCAACCGCTTCTATTTCATTGATCGTGGTGCTGGTCTAGCATGGGTATTTTTCGACACACTGAGCCCGGAGGCAAATGCCTCCGGGCTTTTGATCGTTCCCAAAAATCCAATATCCTCCGTCGTAGTAGGCTGTAACATCTAAAACTTGTGATGCACCAATGTAGGGAACGGTTATGACCGTTCCGCAGTACGCACTGACGATGGGTACCAGGTTGGGCGAATTGGTAAAATGGTACGGATTCGCCGAAAAAATGTCGGGAATTTGGTCTCTGCGGCGGAACGGCCATAGCCGTTCCCTACATTAGGACACCAACTTTTAGTTGTTACAGCCCAGTAGGGGCGAGCATTGCTCGTCCGCCAAAATCTACGATTTTCGGATTTCACAAAGGGAAATACCCAGTATTTTCGCCTTGCGGCGACAGATTTTGCATAGCAAAATCTGCGGACGACCAGTGGTCGCCCCTACAGACCACTTTTTCAACACACAAAAATGCCGCCCGTTCGGGCGGCATTTCGTTTTACTTGGCGTATTCTACAGCCTTGGTTTCCCGGATCACGTTGACCTTGATCTGGCCGGGGTATTCGAGCTCCTGCTCGATCTTCTTGGCGATGTCACGGGCCAGGAGGATCATGTTGTCCTCGGTGACCACCTCGGGCTTGACCATGATGCGGATCTCACGGCCGGCCTGGATGGCGTAGGCCTTATCGACGCCGGGCCAGGAGCCGGTCAGCTCCTCCAGCTTCTGGAGGCGGCGGATGTAGTTCTCCACGTTCTCACGGCGGGCGCCGGGACGGGCGGCGGAGATGGCATCGGCGGCCTGGACCAGCACGGCGATGATGGTCTTGGGCTCCACATCGCCATGGTGGGACTCGATGGCGTTGACGATGACGGGGTTTTCCTTGTACTTCTTGGCCAGGTCTGCGCCCAGCTGCACATGGCTGCCCTCCATCTCGTGGTCCACGGCCTTGCCCAGGTCATGCAGCAGACCTGCACGCTTGGCCAGGGCCACATCCACGCCCAGCTCGGAGGCCAGCAGGCCTGCGATGTGGGAGACCTCCATGGAGTGGTTCAGAACGTTCTGACCATAGGAGGTGCGGTACTTCTGGCGGCCCAGGATCTTGATGAGCTCGGGGTTCAGGTTGTGCACGCCGGTCTCGTAGCAGGCACGCTCGCCCTCCTCCCGGATGGTGCGGTCCACCTCCCGCTTGGCCTTTTCGACCATATCCTCGATGCGGGTGGGATGGATGCGGCCGTCCTGGATCAGCTTCTCCAGGGCAAGTCTTGCGATCTCCCGGCGGACGGGGTCGAAACTGGACACGGTGATGGCCTCGGGGGTGTCGTCGATGATCAGATCGACGCCGGTGATGGTTTCGAGGGTGCGGATGTTCCGGCCCTCACGGCCGATGATGCGGCCCTTCATTTCGTCGTTGGGCAGGGGCACCACGGAGACGGTGGTCTCGGCGGCGTGGTCAGCGGCGCAGCGCTGGATGGCGGTGGCGATGACCTCCCGGGCCAGATTCTCGGCGTTGTCCTTCAGGTTCGCCTCGATCTCCTTGATCTTCATGGCGGACTCATGGCGGACCTCATTTTCCACAGACTCCAGCAGATAGGCCTTTGCCTGCTCCTGGGTCAGGCCGGAGAGCTCCTCCAGCTTGGCCTCCTGGGCGTGCAGGACCTCGTCGGCCTTGGCCTGGGTCTCGGCCACCTTTTGCAGGCGCTTGTTCAGCTCCTCTTCCTTCCGCTCGAAGGCCTCGGTCTTCTTGTCCAGGGTGGTTTCCTTCTGTTCCAGACGGCGCTCCTGCTTGCTCAGCTCCGCCCGGCGTTCCTTCACTTCTTTTTCGTACTCTGTGCGAGATCTATGGATTTCATCCTTGGCTTCAAGGAGCATTTCTTTCTTCTTGTTTTCACCGCCACGGATGGCTTCGTTGATCAGCCGGGTGGCTTCCGCCTCCGCAGAGCCGATGGCCTGCTCCGCCACCTTCTTCCGGTAGATGATACCGGCGACGACACCGATGGCAAGGCACACAAGGCCCACGAGGGCATACTTCAAAAAGTCCATATTCTGCGACACACCTCCTTGTTAGAATTGGCAAGGGGCGGGATATGCCGCAAAGATCCTCCCATATTGGTTTGTTTGATGCAAAATCCGATTGCGGGGTGACAGCCCCGGTAGTTATTCGCTCAAATGAAACGCCCATGGGGCGAAAATTGCGATACACGTCCGGCCCAAATGCCGGATATACAGCAACGCCGCCGGGGCAAGTCCCGGTCAGCATACTATTCCAAATGCTATTTTACTTTCTGAACTCAGCAATGTCAAGTACAATTGTGCAAATATTGGCGGGTCCTTGGAGAAATCTTTGTCATTCTCGACGAACCCGGCCATTTGGGGGATAGGAAAACGGGCCAGGATGTGGTACAATACATAGGATCACAAATGGATTGCGGGGGTGCCCATGGAAACAAAAAACAAAACCGCATATTTTGAATGGCTCCGCCTGTTTGCGGCGGCGGCGGTGGTGCTGATGCACACGGAGGGCTCCCTGTGGCCCGCCATGGTGCCCCAGGGCCGGGATTTTGCGGTGCTGACCGCCTACGATGCCCTGGTCCGCTGGCCGGTGCCCGTATTCGTGATGATCACGGGGGCCCTGTTCCTGCCGAGAAAAACCGAGCTTCGGACCGTTCTGACCCGCTACATCCCCCGGATGGCGGCGGCCTTTCTGTTCTGGTCCGCCGTCTACGCCCTCCGGGGCGGGAGGGAGGGCTTTCTCCTGCGGCTCGTCACGGGCCACTATCACCTGTGGTATCTGCCCTTTCTGTGGGGCGTGTATCTGACGATCCCCTTTTTGCAGCGGCTGGCCGGAGAGGAACGGCTGACCCGGCAGCTGCTGTGGGTGAGTCTGGCGGTGGGCACCGCTCTGCCCTGGCTGGCGGACCTGGCGGCGCTTTGCTTCCCGGCGGCGGGAAGCATCCTGGCCAGCATCAAAAACAGCCTGCACTACACCTTCTTCTTTGACCTTCTGGCGGTGGTCCTTCTGGGCCATGTGCTCCACACGACGGAATTGAGCCGCAAACAGCGGCATAGCCTGTATGCTCTGGGGATCTTCGGGGCAGTCCTGACCTTCCCCCTGACCCTCTGGGCCAGCGCCCGGACCGGGAGCCCCAACGCCATTTTCTGCCAGATCACGGCCCCCACCACCCTTTGTGCGGCGGCGGGACTTTTCGTGTTCGCAAAGCATCATCTGATCCGGCTGCCCAGGCCCGCAGCCTGGCTGGCCCGGCGCAGCTTCGGCATTTATCTGAGCCATGTGCTGATCCTGGAGCTGCTGGCGGAGCTCGGGATCGACGCCCTGGCGGCGGACCCGGTCTGGACGGTCCCCGTGCTGGCGGCGGCGGTATTTGCGCTGTCGGCGCTCCTGACGGAGCTGCTGCGCCGGGTGCCCGCAATCGGAAACTATCTTGTTTGACAAGATCGGAGGGATCATCGTGAAAAAGCATCGCTGGCTGCTCTGCCTGCTGCTGGCCCTGGGGCTCTGGTGGCTGGTCCGGCAGAGCCAATGGCTGCCGGAGCCGGTATTTGAGGTGCAGACCCCCTTCTTTTCCCAAAAAAATGTGATGGTCCTGGTCCCCCACCAGGATGACGAGGTGTGTCTGGCAGGCGGCGTCCTGGAGCAATACACAAAGGCCGGGAGCCGGGTCTGGCTGGTCTACGCCACCAACGGCGACTATCACGGACTTGCCGAGGAGCGGAGCCGGGAGGCACTGGCGGCGGCGGAGGTCATGGGCATCCCGCCGGAAAATGTCCTGTATCTGGGCTACGGCAACCAGTGGGTGCCCCAGGGGGATGCGAAGCACCTCTATTTCGCCGGCGACGGCGACTCGGTCTGGACCTCCCATTTTGGCAAGACCGCCACCTACGGCACCGAGGCCATCGCCCCCTGGCGGGAGTCCGCCTACACCCGCAGCAATTTCCTCCGGGACCTGAAGGACCTGATCCTGGAGCTTCGGCCCGATGTGATCTTCTGCAACGACTACGACCCCCACCACGACCACATGGCCCTGGACCTGTTTTTTGAGGAGGCCCTGGGGGCCATTCTGAAGGCGTATCCCGACTATCGCCCCACCGTATACAAGGGCCTGTGCTACGGCACCGGCTGGTACGCCGAGGCGGATTTTGCCGGGGCGGAGAATCTCCACGCCTGCCGGCTCCCGGGCTGGGACTACTGGGACCGGCTGGGCATCGCCTACTGCTGGTCCGACAGGGTGCGGCTGCCCATGGGAGAAGAAAATCTGAGCCCCATCCTCTCCGAGAACACGGTGTTCCGGGCCCTGAGCTGCTTTGAAAGCCAGGACGGCGCAAGCCATGCAGCCCAGGTCCTCAGCGGCGACAAGGTCTTCTTCCAGCGCCGGACCGACAATCTGCTCTGCGGTGCCGCATTCTATGACGGACAGGAGCAGGTGACGGTCCTGAACGATTTCAAGCTGAAGGACTCCAGGGATTTTTCCAGTCTGGTGAACACCGGCTGGCACTTCGCCGAGGTCATCACCGTGCAGCTGCCGGAGCCGGTACGGATGAACGAGCTGCGCCTCCACACGGACCCGGAGCCGGGGAGCAGCTTCAGCGGCTTTCTCCGCTTCGACGACGGCAGCCGGGTGGACCTGGGCACTTGCAGCACCGACGGTGTCAGCGTGATCTCCTTCCCGGAGCGGCTGGTATCCGGCTTTGCGATCCATATCACCGAAATGCAGCCGTCCGCCCCCCGGCTGACGGAGATCGAGGCCTTTCTGACCCATCAGGAGCCGCCCCAGCTTCTGATGGCGGTGGACGAGCACGACGATTTTGTCTATGACTACCGCATTCCTTCGGGAGACACCGCCCGGCTGCGGCTTTACGCCTACCCCCAGGGCAGCGTAACAAGCTGGGCCGATGTGAAGATTTCCGGGGAGGGCAGCCTTGGGTGCAGCTGGGAGCTCGAGGAAAACGGAGAATATCTCCGTGTGACCTGTCCGCCGGAGGGCCGGGCGGTGCTCACCGTCACCTGGTCCGACCAGGTCCGCACCACCTTCACCGTCTCCAACCCCACCCCCGCAGAGCGCCAGTCCCTCCTGGACCGCCAAAGGGAAGACCTGGAGCGGATCGGGGCCATGGATTGAATAGAGTAGGAGGCTACCCATTAGTTGAGTAGCCGACCTCTCACACCACCGTGCGTACCGTTCGGTACACGGCGGTTCAATCGCATAAGTGCACTTGCTCGTACCGTGCCTGGATACTGTAGTATCCGG
>JAFQHF010000129.1 GCA_017398105.1 Oscillospiraceae bacterium
CAGAACGCTGGGCGTTTCTCCTGCCGCAATGGGTTACAACAAGACTTCCAACAAGAACCCCGGCGGCCAGAGAAGAGCTAAGAAGTCTGAGTATGCTACTCAGCTGACCGAGAAGCAGAAGGTTAAGTTTGTTTACGGCATTCAGGAGAAGCAGTTCCGTAACTACTATGAAAAGGCTACCCGTCACGAAGGCAACACCGGTGAGAACCTGCTGACCTTCTGCGAGCGTCGTCTGGACAACGTAGTTTACCG
The DNA here is from genome assembly GCA_017398105.1 of Oscillospiraceae bacterium. Next base: position 253 of record JAFQHF010000129.1, read on the forward strand.
TCTGGGCTTCGCCGCTACCCGCCGTCAGGCTCGCCAGCTGGTCAACCACGGTCATTTCACCGTCAACGGCAGCCGCGTCAACATCCCCAGCTACCTGATCAAGGTTGGCGATGTGATCGCTGTTTCCGAGAAGGCTTCCTCCAATGCTTTCTTCAAGAAGCTGAAGGAAGACGATGCATTCGTTGCTGCTCCCAAGTGGCTGGATCGTGATAAGAACACCCTCCAGGGTAAGGTTATTGCAATGCCCACCAAGGCAGATATCGACTTCGATATCGCTGTGCACCTCATCGTCGAGTTGTACTCCAAGTAATAATCTCCCCCCTGTCTGTACGCATGTTTGTCTGGTGGGGAGCATGCTCCCCACACTATTAAGGAGGGTTTTGATTCATGGTAGAAATTGAAAAGCCTCGCATTACCTGTCTGGACTCTGTGGAGGACCCCTCTTACGGCAAGTATGTCGTAGAGCCTCTGGAGCGTGGCTACGGTATGACTCTGGGTAACTCCCTGCGCCGTATCCTGCTCAGCAGCCTGCCCGGCTATGCTGCAACTTCCGTGAAGATCCAGGGTGTTCAGCACGAGTTCTCCACCATCCCCGGTGTTACCGAGGATGTGACCGAGATCGTTCTGAATGTCAAGCGGATCACACCCAAGCTGCACTGCTCCGGCATTAAGACCGTGCATATCGACGCTGTCGGCCCCTGTGAGGTCACTGCCGGCGATATCAAGGCCGATGCTGAGGTCGAGATCCTGAACCCCGATCTGCATATCTGCACTCTGGGTGAGGATGCCACTTTCAATATGGAGATCACCCTGTCTCAGGGCCGCGGTTATGTTTCCTCTGACCGGAACAAGACCGCACAGACCGTCATCGGTGTGATCCCCATCGACTCCATCTATTCCCCTGTTACCAAGGTGAATTACACGGTGGAGCCCACTCGTGTCGGCGACAAGACCGACTACGATAAGCTGACCATTGAGGTCTGGACCGATTCCACCATCTCTGCCAAGGACGCTGTATCCCTGGGCGCCAAGATCCTGAGCGATCATCTGACTGTGTTTACCAACCTGTCTGACAATGTCAGCACCTCCTCCACCGTTGTGGAGAAGATCGCTGACCGCCCCGATGCCAAGCTGTCCATGACCATTGATGAGCTGGATCTGTCTGTCCGCAGCTTCAACTGCCTGAAGCGTGCCAACATCAATACCGTTGCCGATCTGATCAACAAGACCGGTGAGGACATGATGAAGGTCCGTAACATGGGCAAGAAGTCTCTGGACGAAGTGCAGAAGAAGCTGGAAATGATGGGCCTGTCCCTGGCCAGCGAAGAATCTGTCAGCAACAACTAATGTTAAGTCTAACCTTTTAACCTTTTAAAAAGGAGGAAACGTTCATGTTCGGCACTCGTAAGCTGGGTAAGACCAGCACTCAGAGAAAGGCCCTGCTGCGTCAGCAGGTTACCGACCTGCTGGAGAATGGCAAGATGGAAACCACTTTCTATCGTGCCAAGGAAGTGCAGCCTGTGGTTGAGAAGATGATCACCCTGGGCAAGAAGGGCGACCTGGCAGCATACCGCAAGGCTCTGTCTTTCATCACCAAGGAAGACGTTGCTCACAAGCTGTTCAAGGAGATCGCTCCCAAGTACGCTGACCGTAACGGCGGCTACACCAGAGTGACCCGTACCGGCGCCCGCCGCGGTGACGCTGCTGAGATGGCAGTCATCGAGCTGGTGTAATTCCCGGATCATAAAAGCACGTTAAGGGGCGTGCACCGCAAGGCGCACGCCCTTTTCTGTGAAAAACCTTGAAAAACAAGAAAAAATGTCTTGACAAATCGCGCCTTCTGTTGTAACATATACAAGTCGCGTGAGACGGAACAAAATGCTGCTATAGCTCAGCCGGTAGAGCGCATCCTTGGTAAGGATGAGGTCGCCAGTTCAAATCTGGCTAGCAGCTCCAA
>JAFQHF010000076.1 GCA_017398105.1 Oscillospiraceae bacterium
AGACCTCCTCATTATGGTAGTTGTGTGGTCGGCAAACCACTTCTACTATAATGGGGAGCTTTTTTCTTGTCTACTTTACTCCTCGCTATAAGCTATTATTTTACCCCCGGCTTAGCCGGGGGTTGTCTTTGGTGCAACCAATGCAAAAACCACTCATTTCCGCTGCGGCGGAAATGGGTGGTTTCGTGCTTGTTGAGGCTCCCGCCCCAAGCCCTGGCGAACATAAATGTTCTGGTACGCAGCCCTCCGGACTGCGGCGACACGATTTTTTCAAAATCCCTAACGATGGGTTTTTAACTTCGCTGAAAATTTCGGCGAAGTTCCGTAACTGTCATGATAAGTCGACTCTTTCGCCCGGGGCCTTGACAGAAGGGGTGCTTTTTTATAAAATAATATGCGAACATAATTTCTAATATAAAAGTTTTTCTCAAAAAATCCCTCATCCTTATGGAAATGTTTTGCAGCTGATATCATGACAATGCGCCTGCTGTGAGGCATTCAGAAAGGAGTGCATGTATTATGCCAAGCAGCAAGAAAAGCGCCGCAGGCTGCGGCAACATCCGAAAGAAAACCGTTAAGAGAAACGGAAAAGACTACACCTACTGGGAAGCCAGATATACAGTTGGCTACGATCCCGGAACAGGTAAGCAGATTCAGAAATCCATCACAGGAAAAACACAAGGTGAAGTCGCTAAGAAGCTAAAAGAGGCAACAGCTGCTTTGGACGCCGGTACTTACATTGCACCTAACAAGACCACAGTTGCACAATGGATGGATACCTGGCAAGCCAAATATTTAGGCGCAGTGAAGTCATCCACCATCAGTTCCTATGAAGCCACCATCAAGAATCACATCAAGCCCTGTCTGGGTTCCATCAAATTGGAATCCCTCACTACCCAGGACATTCAGGAGTTCTACAATGCCCGTCAGAAGGGCGACGAAATCAGAAAACCCCTTGCTCCCAAAACCATCAAGAACATCCATGGCGTCCTGCACAAGGCGCTTCAGCAGGCAATGCTTAACGGACTGATCCGCAACAATCCCGCCGATCCCTGTGTACTGCCAAGAAGATCCAGGCAAAAAGTCAAGCCGCTGAACGAAGAGCAGATCACCAGACTGATCAAAGCGTTGAAAGGCCACAAATACGAAAATCTGATCCTCACCACCTTGTTCACAGGACTCCGGGAAGGCGAGGTCTGCGGTCTGCAATGGGACTGTGTGAATCTGGAAACCGGAACCATTCTGGTGGACAAGCAGCTTCAGAGTCTGAGAAAATCCGTAAGAGGCAACCGGGATAAGTACGCACTGGTTCCCACCAAGAATGGTAAGGAACGGTATCTGACCATAGCGCCCTTTGTAGTGGAACTTCTGAAAAAAGAGAAAGCAAAACAGGATGCCAATCGGGAGTATTATGAGAATCTCTACGAAGAGTCTGGTCTGGTATTCACGGACGAGTCTGGTCACCGCATCACACCCCAGGCAGCTTACCGGGCATTCAAACTGGTGGTGACTGAACTGGGAATGCCCCAAGCCCGCTTTCACGATCTTCGCCACTCTTACGCAGTTGCTTCCCTCCGATCCGGTGATGATGTGAAGACTGTCCAGGAAAATCTTGGCCATGCAACCGCCGCATTCACCCTGGATACCTACGGTCATGTTACAGAGCAAATGAAAACGGAAAGCGCCAACAGAATGGAAGCTTTCATCCAGTCTGTCAGCGCGTAAGGAAAAACTGAAGGGAAACCAAAAAACCGCTTCTGAAGAATCGGAAGAATCCAAACTTCAAAAGCGGTGAATGGAAAAAGAAACCCCAGGATTCCGGAGAATCCTGGGTGAATCTAATGGCAGAGGATGAGGGATTCGAACCCCCGCAAACGGAGTCAGAGTCCGGTGTGCTACCGTTACACAAATCCTCTATCTGCAACGGTTTTATTATATGCAAGATTTCAAAAAAGTCAATACCATTTTCTGACTTTTTTATAATAATTTTTCCGCTGCGGTCAGACTGTTTTTTACCAGCAGATCCGGCTTCAGGAAATTGCGGTAATAGGTTTCGTTTGCCAGCTTCATCCGGTACAGCTTTTCCGGATCATCCACCAGGCTTTGCACAGCATCGATGCACTGCTGGGCCGTTTCGAAAGCCAGATAGTTCTTCCCCGCCGCAAACGCGCCCGGAACCTGATAATGGAAGGTCTCATTGACGATAGCCTTGGCCGCCGCCACGTATTCCGCCGTCTTCCAGCCAATGCTCTCGTGCAGACCCATGGTTCCGATGCAGATATCGCAGGAGTGCAGCAGCTTCACGTACTTTTTTCGCTCGGTCAGTCTGGCCGGAACCACCAGATCCGCCGCCCAGGCCCGGGATAGGGCATTGTCATTCAGGCCGCCTACGAAGGCGTCCCCATACCGTTCCCGCAGGGTGCGGATAATATGAATTCTCGCCTCATTGATCCCGGTCCGTTCCCGGTTGGTGGCTTCATCCAGACTGGGGTCCTTATCGTCCCACAGCCGGGTCAGGAAGAGAATCCTCGGCGGGTGACTGATTTGCTCTGCCCTGCCCTCAAAGACCTCCGCCGTAAAATACACATCCGGTGCCCGGCCCATCAGAGGCTTTGCCAGCGCTTTCCACACAGGCTCGTTGACGGGATTTTTCTTATGGGTCAGATGGTAATTAAAGCCCAGAGGCAGGATCTTATCCTGCTGCTGAGGAAAGAGTGCGGTATTTTTTTCTTCCGAATAGCTTCTTTTCAGATACACATCCGCCCAGTCCAGGCATTTTTCCATAGCGGCCCGGTCCTGGTAGCCGTCCCAGAGATCATAAACAAGCTTTTTCCCCTTGTATTCTGCCAGAACCACCGGCAGATCTTCAAATGCGTTGCCCGGCTTTCCGGTTCTGTCTTCCAGCTCCACATTCCAGCCCTGCTCCTTCAGCATCAGAAAGCCGGTGATGATCTGGGCATTGTGATGAATATGGGAGGGAATGATCACCTTTATCTTTTCCATAACGTCTCCTTACGCTTCCCAGGGGAAGGGTTTTCCGGCCAGCACATTCTCCTTCAGATACCGGAAGGTCACTTCCTCGCCCTGTTCGGCCAGCATGGTCAGAATGTAGTTCAGCTCCTGCCGGGTCTGCTCACACATCAGTTCCCGTTCCCGGCTGCGGTTGAAATAGATCAGTGCGGAATCATCCCTGTAATTCTTCCCCTGATAGGTCATGCAGGCTGCCCTTCTGTCCATGACCATCTCCACCAGATACTTTCTGGGCATAGGGATGGATTCATAGTTCCGGGTTTCCCGGTTCATATCCGTCCAGTATTCATAATGGTGCCGGTTGCGGCCCTTGTGGTGTATCCAGGCCTCGCTGTAGCCCTTTTCCTCACGCTCGGCGGCGTTGGGACTGCGGGTACCCTGATAGTATTTTGCGCCCGATCGGAATTCCGTGGGAGAATATTTAGACAAATCGTGAGTCAGACCCTGCCAGTAAAGCCCAACCCGGAAGCAGCCGCCCCGGACAAGCCAGCGGTGCTTGGTGATGGTCTTGAAATGCTGCCATGCTTTCATGGGAGATGCCTCCTTTGCGTTTGGTTTATTATAGTATGTTTCCGGTGGGATTGCAAGGAAAAGATGGCGCCGGATGTTTGCACTGCTGCCTGCAGGGCGGCTTATGCGTAAACTATTCTGCCACACATTAAGATTTTCTTAATATCATGATTTCTGTTGACAAACAAGGTTTAATGAGTTAAACTTCAATTATAGAGGTTTAATGCATTAAACTTTCCGGAGGTAACAACTATGGAAACACCGAAAATTTTTGAAAGTGAATACCGCTTCTGCCTGGTTCTCTGGGAGAACGAGCCGGTCAACTCCACGAAGCTTGTGGAGCTGTGCAAGGAACAGCTGGGCTGGTCCAAGGCGACCACCTATACCGTCATCCGGCGCTTAAGCGAACGGGGCGTTGTGAAAAACGAAAATGCCACCGTCACTGCCCTGATTTCCAAGGAACAGGCCCAGAAATCCCGGCTGGAGGAGATGGTGGAAGAGACCTTCGAGGGCAGTATGCCTGCCTTCATTGCCGCCTTCTCCAGGAGCAAAAAGCTGACAAAAAGCGAGGTCGACCAGCTGAAAGCCCTGATCGACAGCTTTGAGGAGGAATGACCATGACTACCCTGTTCCAAAATGTACTGACCGCCAGTTTCCATGGCAGTGTCGTCATTCTGGCGGTGCTGCTTCTGCGGCTGGCACTGAAGAAAACCCCGAAGAAATTTCTGTGCCTGCTGTGGCTGCTGGCCGGTATCCGCCTGCTGATGCCCTTTGAGATCAAAAGCGACTTCAGCCTCCAGCCGGAACCCCGGCCCGTGGCTGAGATCCGGCAGCAGATGGAGGAAATCCTTTTCTTCGAAGAGCCCGCCTCCCCGCAGAAGGAATCCTCTTCCGCTTCCCGCTCCCCTGCCCGGAACCAATATACCCATACCCCTGCTGTTTCGGAGAATCCGGAACTTCCTGAGGAAGTGGAAACTGTTTATACTCCCAGCGCCATCACAGAGGAAGTCCGCACCGAAACCGACTATATGGCCATTGCCGCCTGGGTCTGGCTGGCCGTTGCCAGCCTGTTCCTGGTGTATACGGTTTTTTCCTACACCCGGCTGAAGCTGCTGGTGCGGGAGGCCGTGAAAATTCCCGGCGGCTGGGAATGCGACCATATTGAGACCGCCTTTATCCTGGGCTTCATCCGGCCCAAGATCTACATTCCCATGGGCCTGTCTCAGGTCGTGCGCAAACACATTCTGGCCCATGAGCGCACCCACCTGGAAAAGGGCGATCACTGGTTCAAAATGATCGGTTTCATCGCCCTGGCCCTGCACTGGTTCAATCCTCTGGTGTGGGTCGCCTACATTCTGCTGTGCAAGGACATCGAAATGGCCTGCGACGAGCGGGTGGTTCAGTTCATGGACCTGCAGGAGCGAAAGGAATACTCTGCCGCCCTCTTGAACTGCAGCACCAGCAAGGCCCATTTTGCCGCCTGCCCTGTGGCCTTCGGCGAGGTCAGCGTAAAAGAACGGATCACCTCGGTTCTGAAGTACAAAAAGCCCGGTTTCTGGATCTCCCTTGCCGGTATCATTGCCATTGTCTTCGTGGCCGTTTGCCTGGTGACTTCTCCCGAAGCGCAGGCACCTGCTGCGGAAACTGCCGCCGCTACCGAGCCCTCCGCCCCCATGACCGCCGAAGAAAAGGAGCAGCTGGCCCAATCCCGGGAGGAAGCACTGCTGCAGCAGGTTAAGGACGGCCTGGAAGATATGTTCTCCCGGGAAACGGCCGCCCTGGAATTCTATTCCAGCTATGAAGGCGGCGGCAGTGTTCCCTGGCAGTGCGCATATTTCACCCACGACGGCAACAAAATGTGGAGCATCCACGATTACCGTGACGGCCGCATTGAAAAGGAATATCTGATTCTGGACGGCATCCATTACGACTATGTGGATCAGCTGTGGGTAGCTGCCTCCGCCGGAGCCTATGCAGACCCGCTGGCGGAATTCCGGGAATGGTTCAATTTCGATCAGTATGACGATCTGTATGGCTTCAGTGAAAGCGACATTCAGACCATTGACAGCAACTATTCTTACAGGCAGATCAAATTCATTGGATTAAAAGAGTATGACGGTATCCGCTATACCTTCTCCTTCAGCACTGACGGCCAGTTCACCGGTGCCACCATAACCGGTCTGGACACCGGCTACGGTGAGGTGATTCATGTCACTCCATCCAGCTTCTATACGGAAAAGGATATCATCCAGCGCTTTGAGGATGCCAAAAAGTATACGGTTTCCGAGGAAGAATATGGCGAAAACAAGATCCCCAGCAACACCACCGACTATGACCGGGATTTCATGCTGGGTTCCGGTCAGATGCGCTGGTACTATTTCGACAAGAGCTGGCAGTTCGCCTGCGGCGCGGAAAACGCCACCGCCACAGGTCTGACCATGTTCTACTGCGAATCCGACGAGGGTCAGCAGTCCCTGACCGCCGATGACGGCTTCTGGCTGGAACAGCTGGTGGACGGAAAATGGCAGCTGCTGGAACCTGCCGCGGAGGTCACCAACGCCCCCGCTGAGAAGATCCATGTCTCCTGGACCACCCGGGACACCGTAAAAATCAGTTGGGCCGACAGCTACGGCACCCTGAACCACGGCTTCTACCGTCTGGGCCGTTACCATACGTTAGTGATGCCCGACGGGCGCACCGAAACCATCCACGCCTATGCCAAGTTCCGCGTCTATAATCCCAACCAGGATGTGCTGCTGAATCAGTGCCGCAATGCTGTTCAAAATCTGCTCAATGCACAGCATTACCATCTGTACACCTTCGACTGGATGAGTGAGCATGACTATGAATACTACCACAGCAGCGAGGTCTGGAAGCACGGAAAGGATTATCTGGAGGTTGACCGCTACCCCCTGCGCAGCGACCTGTCCCAAATGTCCAACGTTCTCGGCTCCATGTGGCGTGACGGTAACTATTACAGCCTCAGCTGGGAGGACGAGCCTGCCACCTCCCCGGTATCCGAATGGAGCGGCTGTGTGGAAGGCTACATGGACGATTCCAACTTCAGCATGTGGAGCTGGAGCTTTGAATGGTATGATGCCCAGGTGGAGGAAGTATACCAGGAGGGCAATACCATCCACATTATCGAGACCTATGACTTTAACGACCTGTACGAAAACACCGAGATCATTCTGACCCTTGATGACAGCGGCAATCTGAAAGGCATGGTAAAAGCCTACCTGCCCACGCGAAACTGTGCGGACAAGGACAAGGTCATTGAAGAGGAGCTGGTGGTCTTCGACACCGCCGCCAATGCAATCGGCACGCTTATCAGCAGCCAGGATATCGATACCCCCATGCCATTCTCCTGGGAGGACGACCGGCACTTCTATCCCGACATGCAGACCACGGGCTTCAAAAACACCTCCGCCAAGGCCATCAAAACCTGCACCGATGCCGTTGCCCGGGCAGATCAGGAATCCACCATGCCGCCTTTGATGGAATTTGAGAGCGGCTATTGCCAGTATAGAACCTTCCGCGATGACTCCGCCGGAATGTGGAAGGTGGAGCTGTTCTGGTGGCAGCACGACACCCGTCAGATCATTTATCTGAACGACCAGGGTATCACCCAGGGCATCATCAGTGAGGAATGATGCCGGAGAAAAAGAGAGAGGCGCCTGTCCCAAACGGACAGGCGCCTGAACTTGTTGAAAATCCCCTTTGGAGCTTTCCGCCAGTTCTTTGGCGGCAAATTCTGCGAAGCTTTTTTTGACAGTCTGAGGCGCCTGTCCAAAACGGACAGGCGCCTTCCTTATTATAATAAATATGCCTTGCTTTATCAGCCTTCCGCGACAACGATTTCAGACACCTTCAGGCCGGGATTGCGGCGGCAGGTGAAATCGATGGCCCAGTAGCTGGAGAATACCAGCAGGCTGCGGCCCCGGTAGTCTTCCAGAAGCTCCGCATCGCTGCCCAGGTTCAGGTCACCCAGGTCGCCGGGATACTCGTCGATGAGACGAATCTCTTCGTAAGGCAGATTTTCCATCCGCAGGTCAACGCCGTATTCGGTCTTCATGCGGTACTGGAACACTTCCAGCTGCAGCACGCCAACGACACCGACAATGACTTCCTCCATACCGGAGTTGGGCAGCTTGAAGATCTGGATGGCACCCTCCTGGGCAATCTGCTCGGTACCCTTGACAAACTGCTTGCGCTTCATGGAATCCTTGGCAGATACCCGGCAGAAATGCTCAGGGGCAAAGGTGGGGATGCCGGAATAGGAGAACTTTTTGCCGGGAACGGTGATGGTATCGCCAATGGCAAAAATGCCGGGGTCAAAGACACCGATCACGTCGCCTGCATAGGCTTCCTCCACAATTTCGCGCTCAGCCGCCATCAGCTGCTGGGGCTGGGACAGACGCATTTTCTTGTTGCCCTGGATGTGGAAATATTCCTTGTCGCGCTCAAACTTACCGGAGCAGATGCGCATGAAGGCCAGGCGATCCCGGTGGGCCTTGTTCATGTTGGCCTGAATCTTGAAAACAAAGGCGGAGAAATCGGGGCTGAAGGTATCAACCAGGCCGGTATCCGCAGTACGGGCCAGCGGAGGGGGTGTCAGCTTCAGGAAGGCTTCCAGGAAGGGCTCGATGCCGAAGTTGGTCAGGGCGGAGCCGAAGAACACGGGGCTCAGCTGACCATTGCGGACGGCTTCCATGTCCATTTCCCGGCCGGCGGACAGCAGCTCCACATCATCGATCAGCTGCTGATGCTTGGCCTCGGAATCCAGAAGCTGGGCAACCTGGGAATCATACAGGTCAACAGACAGCTTATCTGCCTTTGCCCTGCCGTTGAGGCCGGAGAAGAACAGCAGTTCTTCCTTTTCCCGGTCGTAAACGCCCTGGAAATCCTTGCCGGAGCCGATGGGCCAGTTCATAGCATAGGTCTCGATGCCCAGTTCCCGCTCCACTTCATCCAGCAGGTCGAAGGGGTCCTTGGTTTCCCGGTCCATCTTGTTGACGAAGGTGAAGATGGGAATATGGCGCATGGCACAGACCTTGAACAGCTTCCGGGTCTGGGGCTCCACGCCCTTGGCACCGTCGATGACCATGACGGCAGAGTCGGCCGCCATCAGGGTACGGTAGGTATCCTCGGAGAAGTCCTGGTGGCCGGGGGTATCCAAAATGTTGATGCAGAATCCGCCGTACTGGAACTGCATGACGGAAGAGGTGACGGAGATACCACGCTGCTTTTCGATTTCCATCCAGTCAGAGGTAGCAGCACGGGAATTCTTCTTGCCCTTAACAACGCCGGCCTGAGCAATGGCGCCGCCGTAGAGCAGGAATTTTTCGGTCAGTGTGGTTTTACCGGCGTCAGGGTGGGAAATGATGGCAAAGGTTCTGCGCCGGCTGATTTCTTCAACTAAATTAGACATTGGTTTCCTCCATACGTATTTTTAACACAGAAAAACCGGAGGGGCTATGGGGGAAAGGAAAAACACATAAAAGCCTCCAAAACGGTCTTGATTTCTTTCAAACTAATACAGTTTACCACATTTTCGGAAGGATTACAAGAGGTTTCTTTGGTTACTTTCCTGTTTGGCATTGAGAAAGCCATACCGGGCAAAAGTTGCAATTGTTTTTTCCTTACCGGCATGCTATGATATGGTTACGATTATACAAAAAAAGAACAGGTGATCCCATGTCTCAGAAATCCTATTGGAAAACCCTGGAAGAGGACATTTTTACCAAGAAGAAGCTGATGCTTTTTGTCATTCTGACAACTGCCCTCTGCTTCGGCTTTACCATCACCAATGCCTCCATCGGCATTGATGACCCCGCCAGGGAATATTACCTCTACAGCAACAAAATCGGCAACATGATCCAGCAGGGGCGAATCCTCCACGTGATCTTCAATCTGCTGACCAATACCGTGGATTTTATCCCCTTCTTCAACGATTTTGTGGGTGCGGTTCTGTATGCCCTGTCCGCCCTGCTGTACTGCGGTGTGTTCCAGTACATTACCGGAAACCGGTTCCGGGAGTCCTCCCTGACGGTTTTCGCCTGCACCTATATCAGCAGCTCCATCATTGCCGAAAAGTACATTTACAATCTGGACGTGGTAGTCACCATCCTGTCCTATTGCTGCAGTGCCATTGCGCTGATGTATGCATACCGCTTTGTCAGGGAAAAGAGCAAGGTCTGTTTTATCCAGTCCGTCGGCGTTCTGATGGTTGCCCTTGCCAGCTATGAGACCTTTATCTTCCTGTACATCTGCGGCGTTTTTGGCATCTTCATTCTGGAAATCGCCGTAAACGGAGAAAACAAGACCGTTCTGCAGATCCTTATGGAGGGTATTCAGTATGCCCTGATCCTTGCGATTTCCCTGGCTGCCTACTACAGCCTTGTCTGGATTCTGCAGAGCCTGTTCCCCTCGGAAGTGGTCTATGTCCGCTACAACGTCTGGAAGGAATCCGGCCTCAGCTTCCTAGGCACCTTTGTCATGATGACAACAGGTTTTGTGCAGTATTTTGCCGATTCCTTTGCCAGGGGATACATTCCCATCATTGTCTTTACCCTGGCCTCCGCTGCCGGACTGGCGCTGACGGTCTGGCTTTCCTGGAAGCGAAAAAATCCCTGGCTGACTGCCTGCTATGTCGCCATGTGGCTGTTCAACTTCGTCATTCATTATGTGGGCGGCGCCTTCATGGCCCGGGCAGCCCAGACCTTCTGCTTCTTTGTGGGCTTCGTGGTACTGCTGCTGGCGGATGCAGCCGGCTGTCGAAAGATTCTGCAAAACTGCGTCCTTGCCGCAGCCGCTCTGCTGATCTTCGTTCAGTCCGCGGATATGAACCGGTGGTTTTACAATGACTACATCCGTTATAAAAAGGAAGCCTTTCTCATTGATTCTCTGGCGCTGAAAGTCGTTTCCGAATACGATGCAGCCAAGCCCCTGGTCTTCACCAATGCAGGCATTCACGGCTACCTGAATACCGACCTGTATCCCGGCGGCGACAGCAACGGCAATTCCATGGTTTACTGGATGAGTTACGCCTTTGCCGACAAGACCCAGCCCTTTGTAGCAGAGGTCTTCCGGATGCATGGCTATGATTTCATTGTCTCCCCCACTCCGGAGCAATATGATGCAGCCCTGATCGCCGCAGAAAATATGCCCGCCTGGCCGGATGCGGATTCCGTACAGGAATTTGACGATTTTATTGTTGTGAATTTTGGATAAGCATAAAAATGACCTCCCGGTTCTCCGGGAGGTCAAATTTGTTAAGTAAGAAATGGATTAGGCCTTGCCGGCGCAACCCAGGACGTTGATCAGCTTGTGACGGACCAGTTCCTTGATGTTGGCACGGGCGGGCTTCAGGTACTCGCGGGGGTCGAACTTGTCGGGATGCTCGGCATAGAACTTACGGATGGTGCCGGTCATTGCCAGACGCAGGTCGGAGTCGATGTTGATCTTGCAGACTGCCAGCTCAGCAGCGCGGCGCAGCTGCTCCTCGGGAACGCCGATAGCGCCGGGCATTGCACCGCCGTAAGCGTTAACCATCTCGACGTACTCCTGGGGAACGGAGGAGGAGCCGTGCAGAACGATGGGGAAGCCGGGCAGCTTGGCGATAACTTCTTCCAGAATGTCGAAGCGCAGCTGGGGATTGGTGCCGGGCTTGAACTTGTAAGCGCCGTGGGAGGTGCCGATAGCGATAGCCAGAGAGTCACAGCCGGTACGGGCAACGAACTCTTCGACTTCCTCGGGACGGGTGTAGTGAGCGTTGTCAGAGGAAACGTTGACTTCGTCCTCAACACCGGCCAGAGCGCCCAGCTCAGCCTCAACAACAACACCGTGATCGTGAGCATACTCAACGACCTTCTTGGTGATCTCGACGTTCTCATCGAAGGGCTTGGAGGAAGCGTCGATCATGACGGAGGTGAAGCCGCCGTCGATGCAGGACTTGCAGGTCTCGAAGGAATCGCCGTGGTCCAGGTGCAGAGCGATGGGGATCTCGGGGCACTCGATGACAGCAGCCTCGACCAGCTTCACCAGGTAGGTGTGGTTGGCGTAAGCGCGTGCGCCCTTGGACACCTGCAGGATAACAGGAGCCTTTTCTTCCTTACAAGCTTCGGTGATAGCCTGCACGATTTCCATGTTGTTGACGTTGAAAGCGCCGACTGCATAACCGCCGTCGTAAGCCTTCTTGAACATCTCGGTAGTAGTAACAAGAGCCATTGGAATCAATCCTTTCTTAATTGAGCGGGCAGGCACATGCTGTCCGCAGATTGTCGTGTCTATTATAACACATTTTTCCTGTATTTCAATAAAAATATTTAAAAATCCGAATGTCCCTCCAATGTGCCATTTCCCGGCCCCCGCAATGCCGTTCCTGCATTTTCTGACTGTCTTTGAATTCTTTCATCAAAAATATTAGAATTCGCTATTTACGTTTGATTGGAAATGGAGTATAATCTATCTGTAGTCAATTACCCTAATTATCTTTAAGGAGTGTTTTTTCAGATGAAACTGTCCCCTCTCCAGATTGCAAGATACCAGTACAATCCCAAGCTGCCCGGCATGCTCAGAAACGGCATTTCTGAGATTTGCGTGAAGGACGGCAATGCAACCGAGAGCGTTGCTGACCAGGAAAAGATCAAGGCTCTGTTCCCCAACACCTATGGCAAGAACGAGATCACCTTCCAGAAGGGTCAGAACACCTCCGAGGCCAAGAAGCAGGTTGTCGGCGTTATCCTGTCCGGCGGCCAGGCACCCGGCGGCCACAACGTTATTTCCGGCCTGTACGATGCTCTGAAGGCAACCAACCCCGAGAACGTCCTCATCGGCTTCAAGGGCGGCCCCAGCGGTCTGCTGGACAATGATTTCGTTGTCTTCGACGACGAGTACATCAATGCATACCGCAACACCGGCGGTTTCGATATCATCGGTTCCGGCCGTACCAAGCTGGAAACCCAGGAGCAGTTCGCCGTTGTGGTTGAGAACTGCAAGAACCACGGTGTCAACGCTCTGGTCATCATCGGCGGCGACGACTCCAACACCAACGCTGCTGTTCTGGCTGAGTACTGCGCTGCCCACAACACCGGTATCCAGGTTATCGGCTGCCCCAAGACCATCGACGGCGACCTGAAGAACGAGGATATCGAGTGCTCCTTCGGCTTCGACACCGCTACCAAGACCTATTCCGAGATCATCGGCAACATCCAGAGAGATGCCAACTCCGCAAAGAAGTACTGGCACTTCATCAAGGTCATGGGCCGTTCCGCTTCCCACGTTGCTCTGGAGTGCGCTCTGGAGACCCAGCCCAACATCTGCCTGATCGGCGAAGAAGTGGCTGCTAAGAAGATGTCCCTGGCTCAGATCACCGATTACATTGCCGATTCCGTCGCCGCCCGTGCCGCAAAGGGCTGGAACTTCGGCGTTGCCATCATCCCCGAGGGTATCGTTGAATTCGTTCCCGAGTTCTCCGTGCTGATCGCTGAGATCAACGAACTGCTGGCAGGCAGCAAGGCTGACGCCTTCAACGCACTGCCCACCTGGCAGGAGAAGTACGCCTTTATCGAGGCCGGTCTGACCAAGGCTTCCATGGAAGTCTTCGCATTCCTGCCCGAAGGCATCCAGCAGCAGCTGTTCCTGGAGCGCGATCCTCACGGCAACGTGCAGGTCTCTCTGATCGAGTCCGAGAAGCTGTTCTCCACTCTGGTCAAGGAAAACCTGGCTGCCCGTAAGGCTGCCGGCACCTACAACGGCAAGTTCGGCGCCCTGCATCACTTCCTGGGCTACGAAGGCCGCTGCGCATTCCCCTCCAACTTCGATGCTGACTACTGCTACTCCCTGGGCTACAATGCCTTCATGCTGATCCAGTACGGCTACACCGGTTACCTGTCCAAGGTCTCCAACCTGTCCAAGCCCGCTGATGAGTGGGTGGCTGGCGGCATGCCCATCACCAAGATGATGAACATCGAGCGCCGTCACGGTGCTGATAAGCCCGTTATCCGCAAGGCTCTGGTTGAGCTGGACGGTGCTCCCTTCAAGTACTTCGCTGAGCACAGAGCAGAGTGGGCTGTTGAGACCTGCTTCATGTATCCCGGTGCCATCCAGTACTTCGGACCTGCCGAGGTCTGCGATCTGACCACCAGAACCCTGGCTCTGGAAAAGGCCTGATTTGTCAGACTATCCCCCTTCACACATAAAAACGGAGCCTGTTCCCCCGGGAACAGGCTCTTTTTTGCGTATACTGTGATAAATTTTCCTTTAACGGAAAATTGCCTCCCACAATGCGTATCTGGTATCGTTTCTGCGATAAATACTCATTTCGTGTCCATTCTTTTGTAGGGCGGGGTCATGACCCCGCCGATCAGGTTGCGAAAACTACCAGGTAAAAAACAGTGCTAACTGATACAGATACGATAGAGCGGTCCACGGCAAGCATCGATACCGGGTCGGCGGGGTCATGACCCCGCCCTACAGATGCATTGTATGATTCGCACGCTAAATGATAATTCCCCCCTGTCCCTGCCAAAAAGCTGCCTGCGGATATCGCAGACAGCTTTTTCAATCTCTATAGATTACAGGATGCCCATCACGCTCAGCATTTTGCCGTACTCGGTCATACCCTTGATCAGATTCTTCTTGATATTCATATGATAAACCTCCAAATTGAGTGTTGTGTTTTTCTTCTTTTCTTGTTTGCCGAACGGTTTGCTTACTCACCGATCAGGCTGCGGATCTCGCCGATCTGCTGCATACCGCGGATCAGATTCTGCTTCATGGACATATCATACACCTCCTAATACAAATTTTACGGGAGCGGGCCGGCGCACGGTGGGCAGGCCCTTGATCATCATCTGGTTTGCTGGATTACTCGCCGAAGATGCTGCGCATCTCGCCGATCTCCTGCATGCCACGGATCAGGTTCTTCTTCATAGACATACTATTTTTACCTCCAAAATTGAGTGTGTGAAAATTCTTTTTGATCAGCAGCCGATCTTGTTCAGCATTTCGCCGTAGTCGGCCATGGACTTGGTCAGGTTCTTCATCATCTTCATAGTCATATACCTCCAAAAATGAGTGGTGAATGGTTTTCTATATCTGTATTGCCCGCAGCGGGGCCGGTTGTGATCGGAATCAGAAGCGATCAGAGAGAATCAGATTGTTGCCGTACTCCTCCATCGCATTGACGAGGAGCTGCTTTACAGAAATCTTCTTCATAGCAATACCTCCATTAAAAAAGTGGGGCGGATCATTCCGCAAATGAAATTTTGTTTCTTCAAACTTGCAAGGCAGTGTTTGCCGCTCGCCTTAGCATGGCGGTATTATAGCACTCTGATTTCCAGGAAGAAAGTGGGTAAATTGACTTTGGTTGGGTGAATATTGACTTTCATGAATGGTTTATGAATAAATTATGTTCCATTTTATGTATGAAATATGAATATTTCGTAACATTCAGAATGATATTCTTTTTCACGCATACGGTATATATTGATTCTCTTACACCCGAAAGCTGCCTTTTTTCCTGTTCCGAACCGGTGGATTTTCTGTTTCCGCCTATTCTATAAATGCAATTTTTCTTTCATCACAGCAAACAAGCAGGACGCTGCGTTACCGCTTCGTCCTGCTTGTCCTTGCTATACAATTATAATTCCGCTTCCCGGCCCTGGCAGGTAAACAGGATCACCTGCTTATCCTTCGCCATTTCCCGCAGCAGCGCCACTGCTGCGGCCATGCGCGTATCATCAAAGCGCACCAGAACATCATCCAGAACCAGCGGAGCCTCCGGTGTCAGCTCCTCCGCCACCGCCAGACGCAGGGCAAGATACAGCTGATCCATGGTTCCATCGCTGCGCCACAGGGCATCATGCACCGTTTCTTCCTCTCCAGCACCGGCCTGCAGGGAGAAATCCTCGCTCATGGTCAGGCTGTGATAGCGGCCGTCTGTCATGAAGGACAGCATTTTCTGGGCCTTTCTGGTGATCCGGGGTGCAAACCTGCGCTGCAGCTCTGCCCGGGCTGCAGCCAGCGTCTCCTGGGCAATGACCAGTGCTGCATAGGTTTCTTCCAGCCGGGCGATCCGCAGCTGTACCTTCTGATACTGCTTCTGCAGTCCTTCCCGGTCACCCAGGAGGGCCATGCGCCCCTGGTACTGGCCCAGCCGGTTCTGCAGACGCTGCTGCTCCGCCGCGCACTCCGCCAGCAAATGCGCTGTCTCCTCCTCTGTATGCTGCAAAGTATCCGGCATGGAGGGTCTTTCCACAGGACGAACCATAGCTTGCATCGCTTCAAAATGGCGCTTCACAACCGCCGCATCCCGCCGGGCGGCGAGGCAGCGCTCCCAGTTCTCCAGTGCATCCTGCCAGATTTCCAGCAGTTCCTCCGGTTCCTGCAGACCGCACAGGGTATCCCGCTTCTTGCGAAGGACCATCAGCCGCACTTCCAGGTCGCTGGTGATCTCCTGATATTCCTTTTTCTGAACCAGATACGCTTCCAGTTCCCGGTCATAGTCATCCAGCGGCTCGCCCCAGCGTTTCCAGTTTCCATGTCCGTATTTTTCCAGCAGGGCTGCTGTCTGCTTTTTCATGGAAATACGTTCATATATGCCCCAGATCACCGCTATCAGGCCTGCCGCGCCGGCAATGCCTGCAAATACATAGGCCATCAGGAAAATCAGTCCCGCCGCTGATACCAGGCCGAACAGGCCCACCAGGATCAGGATCAGCGGCGCCTTTGTTTTGGCAATGGCACTGTAGTTCAAGGCATCCTCCTTCACCATAGCCCGAGCGGCTTCTGCCGTCAGTCCGGTGAAGGGATTGG
This sequence comes from Oscillospiraceae bacterium, assembly GCA_017398105.1. The sequence continues at coordinate 16,360 of JAFQHF010000076.1, forward strand.
GCAGGATCGGCTCCTGGGGTTCCGAGGGAGCCATTTTGACTTCCAGGGAAATGGCATTCCACTGCTCCCGGAAGGCCCGCAGCTCCCGGGTCTTTCGCCGGGTCTCTTCCTGGTCAGGCAGCTGGGTGCAAATCTGCTCCAGGGCCTGCAGCTGTTCCTCTGTCTGCCGCAAAGCCTGCTCTGCCTGGGAAACCCGGGCAATGTCTGCCTCCATTTTGGCATAGGCCAGTGCCTGCCGGTGGTTGGTCAGTGCCTGCAGCATCTGTTTCAGTTCTTCCAGCCGTTCTTCCAGCCGCCGGGTCTGGATATCCAGGGATTCCAGCTCGGTCATCTTGGCTTCCAGGCTGCTTCTCTGGGCTTCCGCCTGGGGCAGCAGTCCGTTTCGGTTATAGCGGCAGCGGTTTTTCAATTCCTTCAGGCTTTCTGCCAAACGGTCGGCGCTGCCGCTGTCATCGCCGGTAGTCACCAGGGCATTTAAGCGGCGGCGCAGAGCCTCATCCTGGGTCACAGGCAGATCCGCATGGCGGATAAAGCCCGCCCGGCGGAACACCGTCTGCTCCACACCCAGCAGCATCTGTCCGCAGTTCAGTCCATTCAGTTCCGGCACCGGAAGTCCCGAGGCTGTCTCATAGGCCTGAAATTCTCCCATGGGCACCCGCCGTTTGGTTCTGCGTTCAATGGTAATATCCCGGCCCTTCCAGTTCAGATCGATCCGGCCCGCCATGGGACTTCCGGACCAGGGCGCGTAGCGTTCCTTATCCGCAAGGGTCGTTCTGGTGGTCTTTGCCCGGGTATCAATGCCGTACAGCATAGCCACCAGGAAGGCGCACCAGGTGCTTTTGCCCCATTCATTGGGCGCAGTAATAATATTCAGCCCCGGCTTTAATTCCAGAGTCTGACGCTCCAGCTTACCGAAGGTTGCTGTCATCTTATAAATCCTCATAAGACGACCTCCCTTCCGGCCAGAATCTTCCGGGAGATCTCCGCCGCCAGCCGGATACGTCCGGCATTTTCCGGGTCAGCATCCATGTCCCGCCGCAGCATGCCGAAATAAACGCCCTCCAGGGTATCCTCATCGATATCCGCCCACAGATCAATGGGAGGCTCGGTTTTGTCCCGCAGTTCCAGATTGGGAACCAGGGGAAACCGCTTTTTCAGTTCTTCCGGCTCCACACTTCCGGTTCCGGTCAGGGAAATCCGGTAGAAATCCTGAGTCGCAAATCCCGGCAGCGCTTCTTCCAGGGCAATGGCCGCATCCCGTCCGATATCCACATCCAGATCAAAAAAGCGCAGGGTATCCAGGCTTACAGGACGGATGTCAGACTCCCCGCCAAGGGTAACGATGCATACGCCTTTTTCTCCGGTCTCATCCCAGCCCCGCCCCATAGGGCAGCCGGGCCAGGCGCACAGGGTCTTTCCGGCGCGGAAGGCACCTGCCTTGTGAATGTGTCCCAGAGCAAGATAATCCAGCCCGGAGTCCCGCACCTGGGGTGCCGTCACCGGATTATAGGGTGATGTTTTCAGTGCAGGGTCGCCGTGGAGCACTGCCAAATGATAGCGCTCATCTCCCTCTGCGCGAAAATCCTCCAGAAGGCCCTCGCAGTCCATGCTCTGAAAGCCCGCGCCGTAAATACGGCAGTCCAATGCCTGTATGGACACGGATTCCAGAGCACCCGTAAAGACAAACACATTCTCAGGCCAGTTTTCCTCCAGCCAGGGGCTGCCGGGTGCGCAGAAATCATGATTGCCCGGAGAGATCAGCACCGGCACGCCGCAGTCTGCCAGGGCATTTTTTACCCTTTCCAGGGTCTCCCGGCTGGCATCCCCATCAAACAGGTCACCCGCCAGGAGCACCAGATCGCAGTTTTCCCGGCGGCACAGATCTGCAATCTTTCCGGGGATCTTTCGCTGTTCTTCTTTTAAAAGCTGCCGCTGTTTTTCCGGAAATCCCGCAAAGGGAGAATCCAGATGCCAGTCGGCGCTGTGCAGTAACTTCAGTCCCATTCGTCCACTCTTTCTGCTTTGATGCATTTTCCTGTGGTGCTGTCAATGGTAAACAGCACCGCCTCCATCTTGGTGGGGCCTTCCGCCCAGCGGTAACGCTCCGGCAGATCTCCCCGGAACCTGGCAATGGACAGTTCCGGACGGATGCCCAGGATGGAGTCCCGGGGGCCCGTCATGCCCAGATCCGTCACGTAGCCTGTACCCTTAGGCAGGATTCTGGCATCGGCAGTAGGCACGTGGGTATGGGTGCCCCACACCGCACTGACCCGGCCGTCCAGCATATAACCCATGGCCAGCTTTTCCGAGGTAGCCTCCGCATGGATCTCCACCAGAATGATTTTCGCTGTGATCTGCTTTAAGATCTTTTCGATCAGCAAAAAGGGATTGTCCGGGCCGTAATCCATATTGCAGCGGCCGATCAGGTCGATCACCGCCACATCCCCTGCTTTCGTCTCAAACACCTGCCAGCCCCGTCCGGGAACCTGTGGTGCATAGTTGGCAGGACGGATCATCTGAGGACAGTCCTCCATATAATCCGCGATCTCCCGTTTGCCCCAGGTATGGTTGCCCATGGTAATCACATCTGCACCGGCATCCAGAAGATCCTCCGCCTGATTGGGGGTAATGCCCACCACGGCGGCATTTTCACCGTTGACCACCACAAAATCCGCTTTTGTTTTCCGCTTCAGCTGCCGCAGATGCCGCCGCACCCGGTCAAGTCCGGGATTGCCCACCACATCGCCCACAGCCAGTACCTTAAATTCCATGCTGCTTCCTCCAAGGAAATGGTTTTCCCAATTATATAACACAATTCCCATTTTCGCAACCCTAAGACCATTTCTGCGGCTTGGGTATACAAAGGCAAATAATCGATTAACGCATGAATGGTATACGCCATTGTAGGGGCGGATTTCCAATCCACCCTAATCTACCGATAAAAATCCCGGTTGAATCAGCTGCGCAGAGAAAGATTTTGCACATATCATACCACACAACCGCCGCTGCGTTAAGGGCGGATTCAAAATCCGCCCCTACAATGTTTTTCGTTTTTTGTTAAATAAACGACCATTGGTTGCGAATCTGCCCCTTACAGCCGAAAGGGCGGATACGCGATCCGCCCTTTCACATGTTTATACCTTAATAATACGGCCTTCCAGTCTTGCCTTGAGTTCGGGGTTCTCATCAGGATAGCCCAGGATGCAGTTGCCCACGCCCCGGTAGCTTTCCGGCAGGCCCCACTTCTTCAGCAGCTCCTTGCCCTCAGGCAGGTCAAAGGTTTCCCGTGCCCGGTTGATCCAGCAGCTGCCCAGGCCCAGGGCGTTGGCTGCATTCAGCAGATTGCCCAGCACCAGGCTGCCGTCATCGATCCAGGTGGGGCAAGCAGGATCTGCCAGCACCACGATCACGCAGGGTGCGCCGTAGAAGGGATCGGTCTCCACTCCCATGATCTTTGCATTGATGGCAGACAGCAGATCCCGGGTCTGCTTATCCCGGACGGCCACCATCACTGGCTTCTGGTTATTCTTGGCAGTGGGCGCATACAGACCGGCCTGCAGAACCTTGTCCAGTTCTGCATCGGACACCTGCTGGGCGGTATACTTGCGGACAGAGCGGCGGGTCAGCAGTTTTTCGTACATAATAATTACCTCCTGTTATGTCTGCGGATAGCAGTTGTTTACAAATTCCATGGTGGTCATGCTTTCAAAGCCAAAGGCGCTGATATATTCCAGAAGTTCCTCCATATATGCCCAGTGATCCAGAACTTCCAGCTCATAGGAATGCCCCGCCATAACGAACAGGGATACCGGCGTGTCCGACTGCGCAAACCGGGCGATTTTTTCCCGAATATCCGGATCGTTGTACAGGGCGTGAATCGGGATATGGTATTCGTCATCAGGCAGAGAAAAATCATGCGACATTTCGGACAGGCGAATATACCGGGCAAATTTCCGGATGATCCGGATCTCCCGTTCGCCGCAGGCTGTGAAGGGAACACCAAAGCCGATCTGCTTCAGGCCGAACAGTTCCTTCAGCGCCGCACAGTCCTCCCCGACCTCCCTGGCCAGCTGCGGGGGTGTCAGACTGTTGAGCCAGTGGTGATGCAGGGAATGGCTGGCAACCTCGTGTCCCCGGTACTGCTCCAGCGTATCCGCCAGCTTCTGCCGCCGGACAGGAAACCGGTCTTCGTAGAGCCAGACAAAGTCCTCCAGACCGGAATTCAGATTAAACGTCCCCTTAATGCCATATTTGTTCAGGAGTTCCACGAAACGGCTGTCATAGACAGTTCCGTCATCAAAGCTCAGCAAAAAAATCTTCCGCATGGTATCCCCTCTCAGCCGAATATGGATTCGATGGTGCTGTCAAAATATTTCTCAACAAAATGGATCTGTTCGGCCATCTGGGCAGCCGTCAGTTTCAGCCCCTCCGGTGCCGCAATGAACTTATCCTCATTGTCGTCCTTCCTGCGGACAACACCGATGACAGGGCCGGTGAAGGTTTTCAGCGGTTCCCGGATTCCCAGGATGTACACATCCTGCTCCTCGCCGTCGCCGCCAATGACGCCCGGCAGGAAGCCGTAATTGACGGTATAGTCCAGATGGACTCCCTTTGTCACATGGTGAAATCCCACAGGCCGGTCAATTTCCACGGTAACGACGCTCCCCAGATAATCCCGGATCAGCTGCTCCCGCTGCCGGGATGTCAGAAATACCTCCGTATTGCCATAGCCCATAGATTCGCCTCCTGTTTTATATCACTATATCACAGAATCGGAGATATGAAAAGAAAAATTATCATTTCATGCATGAATGGTACGCACCATTGTAGGGGCGGATTTTCAATCCGCCCTGATCTGCTGTTATAATCCCGGATGAATCAACTGCAGAGATTGAAGATTTTGCGTATAACATACAGCACAATTGTCGCTATGTGAGGGCGGATTGAAAATCCGCCCCTACGATGTTTTTCCTATTTCATGAAAGAAACGATAATTTATCATCAAATCCCATTTCCCCCTTTACTTTATCTTGCTAAAGTGGTATAATGAGCCAAATTTCTTTTGCAAGCATAGGAGGCAGAAAATGCGCATCGTCGTAAAAATCGGTACATCCACCCTGGCTCACCCCACCGGACATCTGAATATCCGCCGGGTGGAGGAACTCTGCAAAATCATGTCCGACATCAAAAACGCAGGTCACGAGATGATCCTGGTATCCTCCGGCGCCATCGGTATGGGTGTCGGCAAGCTGGGTCTCCGGGAGCGGCCCAAGGATATCCCCACCAAGCAGGCGGCTGCCGCCGTGGGCCAGTGTGAACTGATGTATGTATATGACAAGCTGTTCAGCGAATACCATCATACCGTGGCTCAGCTGCTGATCACCAACGACAATATGGTCAATGAGACCCGGCATAAAAACTTCACCAACACCCTGAACCGCCTGCTGGAGCTGGGTGCCCTGCCCATCATCAATGAGAACGACACAGTTGCCACCGACGAGATCGTCATCGGCGACAATGATACCCTGGCAGCCAAGGTCGCGCAGACAGTGCAGGCAGACCTTCTGATCCTGCTGTCCGATATCGACGGACTGTACACCGCCGACCCCCACAAGGACCCCGATGCGCAGCTTCTGCACAAGGTCACCAAAATCGATGATTACATTATGAATCTCGCCGGTGTCAGCAGCACCACACAGGGTACCGGCGGTATGGTCACCAAGCTCCACGCTGCGGAAATCTGTCTGGGCTGCGGCTGCGACATGGTCATCGCCAACGGCCGGGAGCCTGCCAATTTGTATGCCATTCTGGATGGCCGGGATGTCGGCACCAGATTTACGGAGGAATGAATTATGAAAACCATGCTGGAAAATGCCAAAGCTGCCAAGGCGGAGATCACCCGCCTGACTACCGAACAGAAAAACGCCGCCCTGTACGCCATGGCCGATGCCCTGATTGCCCAGGAAGCGGAGATCCTGGCTGCCAACGCGCTGGATCTGGAAGCTGCCCGGGGAACCGTTTCTGATGTGATGCTGGATCGCCTGCAGCTGACCTCTGCCCGGATCGCGGGTATGGCTCAGGGCATCCGGGAAGTGGCTGCCCTGCCGGAGCCCACCGGAATGATCCTGGAGGAGCACACCCGTGCCGACGGTCTGCTGATTCAGAAGAAGGCAGTTCCCATGGGCGTTATCGCCATTATCTATGAGAGCCGTCCCAACGTCACCTCCGATGCGGCAGCACTGGCTCTGAAGAGCGGCAATGTCTGTGTCCTGCGCGGCGGCAAGGAGGCCTTCCGCAGCGCCAATGCCATCGTCAATGCCCTGCGCTCCGGTCTGTCTTCCCTGGGCATTACGGAGAATGCTGTGAATCTGGTGCAGGATACCACCCGTGCCAGCGCCACCGCACTGATGACCGCCAACGGCTACATCGATCTGCTGATTCCCCGGGGCGGCGCCGGTCTGATCAATGCCTGTGTCCGCACCGCCACCGTTCCCTGCATCGCCACCGGCACCGGCATCTGCCATGTGTATGTGGAAAAGACCGCGGATCTTGCCATGGCCCTGAACATCATTGAAAACGCAAAAACCAGCCGCCCCAGTGTCTGCAATGCAGAGGAGGTGCTGCTGGTGGACAAAGCCATCGCCAAAGAATTCCTGCCCATGCTCCATGACCGTATCGGCAGCAAGGTGGAGCTGCGCCTGGATGAAACGGCCGCTTCCATCATCCCTGGTGTTCCTGCGGGGGAAGCGGATTTCGATACGGAGTTCCTGGACTACATTCTGGCCGTCAAGTGTGTGGAGGATGTGAATGAAGCCGTTGCCCACATTGCCGCCCACTCCACCGGCCACAGCGAGGCCATCGTCACCACTGACCCGGCTGCAGAAGCCATCTTCACCACCGGTGTGGACAGCGCCGCTGTGTATGTCAACGCCTCCACCCGGTTCACCGACGGCGGCGAGTTTGGTCTGGGCTGCGAAATGGGCATTTCTACCCAGAAGCTCCATGCCCGGGGACCCATGGGTCTGCGGGAGCTGACCACCTACAAGTACGTCATCCACGGCAACGGTCATATCAGATAAGGAGAATCCCTATGAAATACGGTTTTATCGGCTGCGGCAACATGGGCGGTGCCATCGCCAAGGCCTTAAGCAAGTCCACCACCGACATCGCCCTGTCTGACCGTTCCGGCAGGGGCAAAGTCCTGGCTGCCCAGCTGGGTGTCACCTATTCCGACAATGATACCATCGCCGCCACCTGCGACCGGATCTTCCTGGCCGTGAAGCCCTACTTCATGAAGGACGTTCTGGCCAAGCTTCAGACCACCCTGGCAGGGCGCAAGCCCCTTCTGATCACCATGGCCGGCGGTGTGGAGATCCGCCAGATTGAAGAATACGCAGGCTGCCGCCTTCCCGTGATCCGCATTATGCCCAACACCCCCACCGCCATCGGCAAGGGTGTGACCCAGTATTGCTGCAATGATCTGGTGGACGAAGCCGACCTGCAGGACTGGCTCAACGATATGCGTTTCTGCGGCATGATGGACGATCTGGAGGAACGGCTCATCGATGCCGCCAGCGCCATCTCCGGCAGCGGTCCCGCTTACATGTATGTGTTCCTGGAAGCCCTGGCTGACGGTGCCGTCACCTGCGGCATTCCCCGGGCCAAGGCCTACGAATACGCCGCCATGACCATGATCGGCTCCGCCGAGATGTATCTGGCCACCAAGGAGCACCCCGGTGCTCTGAAGGATGCAGTCTGCTCCCCCATGGGCAGCACCATCTGCGGCCTGCGGGCGCTGGAAGAGCACGGTTTCCGTGCCGCCGCCATGGACTGCGTCATCGCCACCTATGAGCGGAATAAGGAAATGGGTAAGTAATCCAGTCAAAAACAAAATATAGGGCGGAGGCCTGCCTCCGCCGGGCAATATCGAAGCCTGAGCCGTAAAAACCATCCGCTCAGTTTTCGAAACTGCCCGGCGGGGTCATGACCCCGCCCTACATTTATGCATTCGGTTATACGCCGGAGTAGGCACTGAAGCCGCCGTCGATGGGCAGCACGATGCCGGTGATGAAGCCTGCGGCATTATCGTCCAGCAGGAACAGCAGGCCGCCGGCCAGGTCTTCGGTTCTGCCGAAGCGGCCCATGGGCGTGCCAGCCAGGATCTTCTCGGTACGCTTGGTGGGGGTACCGTCCTCGTTGAACAGCAGCTTCTGGTTCTGCTTGGAGGAGAAGAAGCCGGGGGCAATGGCATTGACACGGATGTTGCACTTGGAGAAGTGAACTGCCAGCCACTGGGTAAAGTTGGAAACGGCTGCCTTAGCGCCGGAATAGGCGGGGATTTTGGTCAGAGGCAGGAAGGCATTCATGGAGGAGATATTGATGATGTTGCCGCCGCCGTTTTTCACCATGTGCTTGGCAAAGGCCTGGGTGGGAATCAGGGTGCCGTTGTAATTCAGGTCAAAGCACATATTGACACCATCATCATCCAGGTCAAAGAAGGTCTTGATGTCCTCCCGCTCCAGATCGCCGGGCTCATAGTACTCCTTGTCAGTCTGTGCCCGGGCATTGTTGCCGCCGGCACCGTTGAGCAGGATGTCGCAGGGGCCAAGATCTGCCAGCACCTGATCCGCGATCCGCTCCATATCCTCATGGCTCAGGACATTGCCCTTATAGGCCTTGGCAATGCCGCCCTCGGCAACGATCTCTGCCGCAAACTGGTTAATGGCAGCATCGGAACGGTTCACCAGGGCAACCTTGGCTCCGGCACGGGCCAGAACCTTTGCCAGATAGCTGCACAATACACCGCCTGCTCCGGTAACCACTGCCACCTTGCCGCTCAGGTCAGTCTGTAAAACATTTTTCTCCATTAAAATGACTCCTTTATTATTAGATTACCGTGAGTTTTAACGAATGATATAATTATAATCCTGTATCTTCCGAAGCGCAAGAGAGCGAACGAAAGTTTTCTTGTTTTACCAGTAACCGTATTGTTTTTTTGTGGAAACTGCTGTATAATGGTAAAAAAATAACAAATGGAGGCAAATTTTATGGAATATAGAATTTTAGGCAAAACCGGCCTGAAAATTTCCCGGCTGGGCTTCGGCGGCATTCCCATCCAGCGCATCGATGCCGAGGGCACCAGGGTGCTCATGCACCAGCTGATGGATGCCGGTGTAAACTTCATCGACACCGCCCGGGGCTATACCGTCAGTGAAGAATACCTGGGCTATGCCCTGGAGGGCATCCGGGAGGATTTTGTCATCGCCACCAAGAGCATGGCCCGTACAAAGGATGCCATGGCTGCGGATATCGATATCAGCCTGAAGAATCTGCGCACCGATTACATCGACCTGTACCAGGTGCACAACGCCACCCCCGAGCAGCTGCAGCAGGTGGTGGCTCCCGGCGGCGCACTGGAAGCCCTGCTGGAGGCTAAGGAAGCAGGAAAGATCGGCCACATCGGTCTGACCTCTCACTCTCTGGATACCTTCAAAATGGCGCTGGACATGGACTGGGTGGAAACCTTCATGTTCCCCTACAACATCGTGGAGACCCAGGCGGAAAAACTGATCGCAGAAGCTGCCAAAAAGAACATCGGCTTCATCGACATGAAGCCCCTGGCCGGCGGTGCCATCGAAAACGCCACTCTGGCTCTGCGCTACATCTGTGCCAACGACAATGTAACTGTGGTGATTCCCGGCATGGCAGACCCTGCTGAGCTGGTACAGAACATCGCTGCCGTTTCCGATACATCTCCGATCACCCCTGAGGAAAAAGCCGGCTTCCTGGAAGTCCGCAATCAGCTGGGCACCAATTTCTGCCGCCGCTGCAACTACTGCCAGCCCTGCGCAGCCGGAATCAATATTTCCGGTGCCTTCCTGTTTGACGGCTATCTGCTTCGCTACGGTCTGGGCGAATGGGCAAAGGGCCGCTACGCCGCTATGCCCAAGCACGCCTCTGACTGTATCGGCTGCGGCGCCTGTGAAGAGCGCTGCCCCTACAACCTGCCCATCCGGGATATGCTGAAGAAGGTAGCCCAGCATTTCGGGGAATAATCCCCCTTTTCCTGTTACCGCACGAAAAGGATGCGGACGCAAAGATATGGGAATCATACATTCCAATTCAACAGGAGGATATTTCATATGGATCAAAAGAAAACCGTAAGCACCTGTACTGCTATGGTGCTGAATTGCATTTGTGCTGTTGTGTGGAATATCCATGTGTTTGTAGATTTTGCATACGGATTTCCCAATGTCCTGCGTATCCTTTGCGCGATCGTGTGGGATTGCTGCGCCATTATGTGGGTCATCCGGTATCTGAAATCAAAGAAGAATTCCGGTGAATAAATTCCGGTCTGATAAACAGAAGGGCGCATTTCTGTACATGACATCCTGCCATGTATAGAAATGCGCCTGTTTTTTATCGCAGCAGTTTCATCGCCGCCTGAATCTGGGGGTCTTCCTCCGGTTTCAGGGTTCCGTAATAAATGGATGCTGCCGTTTCTTCATCTACGCTCACCGGCACATCCGGCTCCAGGCCCACGCCTGCAAGGCTGATGCCCTTGGGGGTCACGTACTTGCCGATAGACAGTGCCACTGCGGAGCCGTCGCTGAGCTGGTAAGTGGTCTGGCAATAGCCCTTTCCAACGGTCTGTTCTCCCACAACGGTCGCCACACCATATTCGCTGAGGGCTGCAGCAAAGAACTCCGCAGCCGAGTACGAGCTGGCATTGACCACCACAGTCATGGGAACTTCCAGACAGGATTCGTCCGACTGATCCACATCCACTCTGCCGTCATAGTATTCCACCCGGAACAGCTCTCCCTCCGGCAGGAGGTAGTCCAGCAGATCCACCAGTTCGCTGGCAAATCCACCGGGATTGTTGCGCACATCGAAGATCAGCCCCCGGGCGCCGTTTTCCATCAGGGTTTCAATGGCCGCGATGGTCTCCTCTGCGCAGCGGGTATCAAAATTTTCAATGGTGACCAGGCCCAGGTTGTCCTTCAGCATTTCATAGGTTGCTACCGGTGTCTTCACCTGACGGCGTTCCACATTGAAATCCATGTGTTCCCCCCGGCGCAGGACCCGCATGGTCACAAAGGTGCCCTCTTCGCCCCGAACCAGATTCCGTACGTCCGCAGCGGATTTGCCCCGGACATCCTGTTCCTCCACACCGATCAGCAGATCGTTGACCTTCAGGCCCGCTTCCTCTGCAGAACCGCCGGAAGCCACTTCCGTGATCAGAAATCCCTGGCTCTCATCCGTCAGCTGGATCGTGATGCCAACACCCACATAGGCATTGTTCTGCTGCTCCCGGTAGCTTTCGTATTCACTGGCCGGGATATAATAGCTCCAGCGGTCGCCGGTAGCCGTAACCATGGCGTTCGCAGCCGCATCCAGCAGAGCCTGGGTGTCAGCTTCCCCAATAAATTTTTCCTCGATCAGATGTTCCAGCTGGTCCAGTTTTCCCGGCTTCAGGCCGATCTGGTGATCCAGCATGGTCAGTGTCATCAGGGTAGACAGCGCTGCCACCAGTGCATAGGAAGCCAGGCGCAAAAGTTTCTCTTTCATAACAACCACTTCTTTCGCCTACAAATGTTCCCACAGTCCCGGAAGGGACTGTGGGAGAACCTGTTAATACAGGGGTACGTAACTGCAGGGGTTCACATACACGCCGTTCAGGGAGATGCCAAAGTGCAGGTGGTCACCGGTGGAAACACCGGTGCTGCCCGTGGCGCCGATATACTGGCCTGCTGCCACATTCTGTCCGGCACGGACACCAATGCTGCTCAAATGCATATAAATGGAGGAAAAACCATCATGATGGTTGATCTTCACATAATTGCCTGCGGCAGTGCCCCAGCCGGCGAAGGAAACCGTGCCGGCACGGGTCGCCACAACACTCCAGCCTGTACCGGTATCCAGGTCAACACCCTGGTGATAGGTAGAAGCACCGCTGGTGGGAGACACACGATAGCCGAACGGAGAGGTGATGGAGGTGTAGCTGCAGGGCACGACCCATCCGCCGCCGCTGCTGCCGCCGGGTCTGACCGTGCTGCCGCCGCCGGAATTGTTGGTGGTGCCGCCGCTGTTATTGGTACCGCCTGCAGGAGGAGCCGTGGTAGGCGGCACGTAAGTGGCCATGTAGGCTTCCCATTCTGCCTGCTTGGCAGCATCAAATTCTTCTTCCTTCTTGGCGATCTCTTCCAGGAAAGCCTGCTCCTGGGCCTCAAACTCGGCCTCAAGTGCTTCCAGGTCATCCGCCTTTGTCAGCAGCTCCTGGATCAGAGCATCGGCTTCCTCACGCTTGGCATCCAGCTCCGCCTGGGTAGCATCCAGCTCTTCCTTGGCTGCTTCCATTTCCGATTTTTCATTCTGCAGGTCGGTCTGGGCCACTTCCACCGCATCGGCGGCATCGCTCAGTTCCTGCAGACGGCGCTTATCCGAGGAGGCGATCTCCTCCACGATATTCAGCCGGTCCAGCAGGTCGGAGAAGCTGTTGGCCTTGAACACCACTTCCCAGTAGGAGACTTCTCCCTCTTCCTCCATGGTCCGGATGCGGATCTTGTTTTCCTCATTCAGCACACCATACCGGTCCTGGGCAGTATCCAGCTCATCCTGCTTATCTGCGATCAGGATGTTGAAGGCCTGCAGCTGCTGGGTAATATTCTGCAGCTGGGAATTCAGCAGATTGATCTCCTGATCGATCACATTTTTCTTTGCGATGATGTTGGCGATCTCATTTTCGTTCTCTTCGTATTGTCCCTGAACTTCCGCGATCTTATCCTTGATCTCTTCCTTTTCCTTCTTCAGCTGATTGATCTGGTTGCGGATCTCCTTGGAAGAGGCTGCACTGGCAGGAACCGGGATCAGACTCAGGATCAGTGTCAGCAGCATAATGGCAGCCATCAGGCCAGCCATGATCGATACCAAACGTTTGCGATTTTTCATAGCATACTCCTTTGCAAAAGGGCGGCATCATCAGTAAATGTATGCCAGGGGATTCACGTAAGTACCTGCATAGGAAATACCGAAATGCAGATGGGGGCCGGTGGAAATACCGGTATTGCCCACATAGCCGATCAGCTGTCCGGCAGATACGCTCTGTCCGGCAGAAACCACATAGTGGGTCATGTGCATGTAAACGGAGGAAAAACCGTCCAGGTGGTTGATGCTGACATAGTTGCCGGCACCCCCTGCCTGGTAGGCCGTCCGGGTGACCTTGCCGGCCCGGGTGGCGTAAATGGGCGTTCCCTGGGCACAGGCCATGTCAATGCCGTTGTGCATCCGGTAATAGCCCAGAACAGGATGCAGCCGCATACCGAAGGGGCTGGTCAGCCGCCAGCCGGACACGGGGGTGATCCATGTGGCATTGGAGGGAGGATTTTCCCCCTGCAGGGCCAGCCGGCGAAGATTTTCCTCGTACTTGGCATCCTCCAGCTCCACTTCCTTGGCGGCGATGTCCTCCATCAGCGCCTCCTGAAGGGCTTCGGATTCTGCCAGCAGAATCTCAAATTCCTCTGCTTTTTTCTCAAGCTCATGGAGCAGGCCATCAGATTCGGCCCGCTTTTTTTCCAGGGCGGCCTCATCGGCTGCCAGCTGACTGCGGGTCTGCTCCAGGGTGCTCTTTTCCGCCTCCAGATTCATCTGGGTCGCCGTGACGATGTCCGCCGCGATCCGCATCTGCTCAATGCGGCGGCGGTCGGAAGCATTGATCTCCTCGATCATATTGATCCGGTCCAGCAGATCGATGAAGCTGTTTGCTTCAAAGACGACCTCCCAATAGCTCAGGCGGCCCTCCTCTTCCATGACCCGTACCCGTTCCCGGTGGGCTTCGCTCAAGCTTCGCAGCTCTTCCTGGGCCTCATCCAGCTCGTCCTGGGTATCCGCGATCAGCTGGCCATAGGCAGTGATCTGCTGATTGGTGGTCTCGATTTTGCTGTTCAGGAGGGTCATTTCCTGATCAATGGCTTCCTTATAGGCCACCATATCCTTCATATCGCTGTAATTGGCGTTATACTGGCTCTGGATGGCGTTGATCTGTTTCTGAATTTCCCTGTTTTCCGCTTCCAGCGCGTCAATTTCCTTTTGGATCTGGGCCGCAGTCGCGGCAGAGGCCTGCGCCGGAAGAACACCTGTCAGCAGTACCGCCGCCAGCAGAAGGGACAGCAGGGATTTTGCGTATTTTTGTATATGCATAGAAAAAGGATTCCTAACGTAAAAGATCAGACATCCATAAACTTACGGATGGAGGTCCAGCTGCCCACGATGCCGACAAACATACCGGCAGCGCCGAACACAATAGCCATGGGGATCAGCAGCTCCTGGAAGGGCACAAAGGTAAACAGCTGCAGAGAGTCCACGCCATTGACCTTCTGGATCAGGGCATCATAGCCCACCCACTCCAGGCCGAAGGCCAGAACCGCACCGATCATGCCCAGGGTGAAGCCCTCCACCTGGAAGGGCAGCCGGATGAAGGCATTGGTTGCGCCGACCATCTTCATAATGGCGATCTCATCCTTGCGGTCATACATGGCAAGCTTAACGGTGTTGGAGATGATCAGAAGACTGACCACCAGCAGCACAGCGATAACCGCAGCAGAAACAATGTGCAGCACGCTCTGGATGGTGGAGAAGCCCTCAGCCAGCTCATAGGCGGCATTGGTCTTGGCAACACCGGGCAGCTGCTTCAGCTGCTCATCGGTCTGCTTCATCCGCAGGTTGTCTTCCAGGGTGACCACGTAGCGGTGGCGCAGGTCAGATGCCTGCACGCCGCTGAAGGCGCTGTCGCCGTCATGGTCTGCGATAAAATCCTCCAGCGCTTCCTCACGGGAAACAAAGGTGGACTGCAGAACATTGTCCAGAAGGTTGATCTTCGTGCCGATGGATCTTGCCTCGGCATCGGACAGGTCGCTGTCGATATACACCAGGATTTCGCTGGTCTTGTTCAGATCTTCCACCATCTCGTCCAGGTTATAGGCCAGAATGGAGAAGCTGCCCACGATGACCAGACAGGCCACCGTAACACACACAGCGGCAAAGGACATAAAGCCATGGGTGAAAATGCCCTTGAAGCCTTCCTTTAACAGATAACCAATATTATTCAGCTTCATCGGTCAGCTCCGCCTCCTCTTCTTCCTCTTCCATGCCGTCGCTGACAACGATACCGTCATCGATGGCAATAACACGCTTGCCGAACAGCTCCACCAGCTTCTGGTCATGGGAAACCACAAGAACCGTGGTGCCCAGGTTGTTGATCTCCTGCAGCAACGACATGATCTCGAAGGAACGCTCCGGGTCCAGGTTACCGGTAGGCTCGTCCGCGATGATGGTGCTGGGGTTGTTCACCAGAGCACGGGCAATGGCCAGACGCTGCTGTTCGCCGCCGGACATCTCATTGGGATGGCGGTTCATTTTGGTTTCCAGGCCGACCAGCTCCAGAACATAGGGAACACGCTCCCGGATCTCCTTTTCCTTGGCGCCAACCACGCGCATGGCAAAAGCTACGTTCTCGTAAACCGTCATCTTGTCGATCAGGCGGAAATCCTGGAACACAACGCCGACGGTACGGCGCAGGTAAGGGATCTCCCGCTTACGGATACGTTCCAGAGAATAGCCGTTCACATGAACGGTACCGGAGGTGGGCTTCAGCTCACCGGTGATCAGCTTGATGATGGTAGACTTACCGGAACCGGAGGGTCCGATCAGAAAGACGAATTCACCGTCTTCCACCTGCAGGGTAGCGCCATTAAGCGCATTGTTGCCCTGCTCATAGGATTTTACGACATCGGTAAATTGAATCATAAGTAAATCTCCTGTAGTTTGGCAGTCCGGGACATCCCGAATCTGCCCGCAGTGTAACCAAATTGTAACACATTGTAAAATCAATGTCAATCACATTCGGCAAAAAATTCGGCAGAATCAAATAATTCACAAATAATCCACATTTTTCTGAAATAAAAATTCAGTTTTCAAGGGATTGTGGTTTACAGTCATGTTATGCAACCATATATGGTGCAAAGCAACCGGTAACCCCCCGGTTTTCCCGCAAAAACGGGGCCGCAACCTGCAGCCCCGTATCTTGTTTATGAAAAATCAGCGGGTTTCCCGGGAAGCCAGATACTGGCGCACCATCAGGGCTACCCGGAATACGATGGCATGGTCGAACTGGCGCAGATCCAGGCCGGTGAGCTTGCGGATCTTCTCCAGGCGGTAAACCAGCGTATTGCGGTGGACGAACAGCTTCCGGGAAGTCTCGGAAACGTTCAGGCTGTTCTCAAAGAACTTGTTGATGGTAAACAGAGTCTCCTGATCCAGAGAATCCAGAGAATTCTTCTTGAAGACCTCACGCAGGAAGATCTCGCACAGGGTGGTAGGCAGCTGATAGATCAGACGGCCGATACCCAGATTTTCATAGTGCATGACGCTCTTCTCGGTATCAAAGACCTTGCCCACATCAATGGCAGTCTGTGCCTCCTTGTAAGAGTCAGCCAGCTCCCGCAGGTGCTCTGCCACGGTGCCGATGCCGATGATGGTCTTGATCCGCAGCTCATTTTTCAGAGTCTCCTCAATGTTCTGGGCCATCTTTTCCAGATCCTCGGCGGATACATTGCCGCTGATCTGCTTGATGACGGCGATATCCGTCTCATTGACAGACAGGACGAAATCCTGCAGCTTATCAGGGAACATGCCGCCCAGCACGTCCACAGTTGCCACATCGCTGTGGCCCACCTGACGGATCAGGAACACGGCACGGGGTGCATCGGTAGCAAAATGCAGCTCCTTGGCACGGATATAAATATCACCGGGCAGAATGTTGTCCATGATGATGTTCTTGACGAAGGTGCCCCGGTCATGCTTCTCCTCGTAGAAGGTCTTGGCATCGTTCAGGGCAATATAGGCCACCTGGCAGAAGCTCTTGGCCATATCATCATCGCCGGTGCAGAATACAGCATACTCAAAATAGTTGGAATTGCCCATGATGGCCTTGAAGCTCTTCTGGGCAAAGGTGACCACATTGTCGGAAGCATTGCCCACCTTCAGGGCTGCATCCGCCCAGCGCTCACCCAGCAGGGACATATCGGTGCAGGAAACCACACTGCCTTCGGTATCGATGACACCGAATGTGCGGTCAGAAATCTCTCTTAACTGAATAATTACGCTCTGAAAAACACTGTTGGACATCTTTCTGTCACTCCTTAGTATCTTGCACAAATGCGCATTTCACAAAATTGCATGTTTATTATACACAGCTTTTGCGCACTTTGCAAGTACCTTTTGACATTTTACTGCAAAAACTATCAGGTTTTTTAGGTATTATTCCAAGACCTGCTCTGCCCCCGCCGGTGTGTCAGCCGTTTTCTTCCATCAAAATGACTGCAATTATAATATAGTAGAGTGCCCGTTTTTACCCGAAAGGGGATACGATAAATGATTGTTTTGCACACGATGACTTGTAGGGCGGGGTCATGACCCCGCCGGGCACTGACGGAACTGAGCATTTTGTTTTTTGTAATTGCTTCCGTGTTGTCTCTAATTTGATCATGCAATACCTGCTACTGCCCGGTGGGGGCATGCCCCCACCCTACAGTGGCGTTACAAAACAAAACGATAATTTACCCGTTCCCGCTGCTTTCCAGTTCCTGAATTTCTGCTTCCGTCAGTTCCCGGACCTGCCCTATGGGAAGGTCGCCCAGAGTCAGATTGCCTTCCTGACGCCGCTGCAGATACAGCACTGTCATGTTCCGGGAGGCCATCATCCGGCGCACCTGGTGATATTTTCCCTCACAGACGGTAATCAGGCTCTCTCCTTCCCCCAGAGGCACCAGCTTCGCCGGCAGGCATTTGGTACCGTCCCGAAGGATCAGGCCTTCTGAAAAAGCCTTCACATCGTCTTCACCGGCCGTGCCCTCATGCTTTGCGTAATAGACCTTCGGTACTTCCTTCCTCGGAGAGATCAGCTGATGCAGCAGTTCCCCGTCATTGGTAAACAGCAGCAGTCCCTCGGTGGCCTTGTCCAGCCGGCCCACAGGCTTTAGATCCAGATGCTTCATGGTTTGCGGCAGCAGTTCCATCACCGTCCGCTCCACCGCATCCTCCGTAGCCGTTACAAAGCCCGCAGGCTTGTTCAGCATGACCACCGTCCGGCGCTTTCCCCCTAATATTTCTCCGTCCAGCGTGATGATCTGCTTTTCCGGGTCGATCTTTTTCCCGTTGTCCTTCTCCACTGTTCCGTCCACGCACACCCGGCCTGCCTTCAGCAGAAGCTTCACCTGGGAACGGGTGCCTGCACCGCTGTCGCACAGAAATTTGTCCAGTCGTTCCATGATTCCTCCGTTCTAACCCGTTCCAGACAAGCATAGGCTACAGTACCTACAAAACATTCAGGAGGGGTCCTCTATGATGGTTATGACCGCAAAGGTCGATTTCAAAAAGATTATGCTGGGACTGGCTGCCGCCGCAGCCCTGATTCTGGCCCTGATCCTGGTTCTGGGAGACGGAACAGAAGCCTCCCAGACCGCAGCCCCCGCCGTATCCGGCAACGACGGCCGGGTTAAATTCCTGACGGATTTCGGCTGGGATGTAACCACGTCGCCCACGGAATCCAGCCGTGTCAGAATCCCCGAAGAAACCAGCGAAGTATTTGACCGCTACAACGCCCTGCAAAAGGGACAGGGGTACGATCTGAGCAAGTTCGCCGGCAAGAATGTCATGCGTTATGTCTATAAGATCAACAATTACCCCGGCGCCGTTGAGCCTGTTTACGCCACG
Organism: Oscillospiraceae bacterium; assembly: GCA_017398105.1. The sequence continues at coordinate 35,131 of JAFQHF010000076.1, forward strand.
GTGCTGGTATACAAAAACCAGATCATCGGCGGCGATATCACCAACACTGCCGCCAAAGGCAAGATCCAGGGCTTCAAAATGCCGGAAAGCATCCCAGGCACACCCACAGAAAGCACCGCAGGACAATGATGCAAAGGATCGTTTAGCGCACCGGTTCATACGGATTTTGTAGGGGCGGATTTTCAATCCGCCCTCCGGATGCCGACAAATGTACGGCGAATTTTACAGCACATGCTTCGGTAGCGTTAGGGCGGATTGGAAATCCGCCCCTACGATTGGTTGATCCCTATATCAATAAACGATAGGGAATCTCTAAAAACTCTGAAAAACGGAAAGCAACAGAGTCAAAGATACCTTAATCAAGATTGGATTTTGAAATTTTGGGGAAAGGGGGCCTGGAAGGCGCACTTATCCCACGGTTTTCACCGGCCTGTTGAGAAATTC
>JAFQHF010000130.1 GCA_017398105.1 Oscillospiraceae bacterium
ACACGCTGGAGGTGTATCTGGTGCGCGGCAGCGGAGGCGAACAGGATTACAAGTACCGTCTCACCGACGCGGAGAAGGAACTCCTGCTCCCCAAGATGGAGGACTACTGTCAGCAGAAGTGGGGCCAGAGTCTGGACGAGTCCTGTCAGCAGTACCTGACCGAGCAACAGCAGGAACAGCAGAGCGGCGGGATGACATTCAGTTGAACATCCCAATACACAGAGCCGTCACACATCAGTGTGGCGGCTCTCGCCGTTCTCCCCACCGTCGCCGCCTGTGCCGCCCCGTGTGCGGCTTTCTCCAGCGGGAGGGCTCCACGCCCCACCGGGGGCAAGGAGCCGACGAGGGGCCATTTTCGCCCACCTTTCCCACATCGGCAGTTTGCACAACCTGCCCCCGGAGAGGGCTGAGATTGGAGGACGAAAATGGTGCAGGATAAAACAGGTGGTCGCTTGCGCCCTCCTGCGACTCACAACGCCCCGCAGTGCGGGTCGTTTGTCCATTTTGCCCGGTGGTCGGTTTTCAAGCCAATTTGCTGTGCAAGGTGGTCGGAACAACATAGAAAATCAAGATTCGCCCGAAGTTGCCGCAATTCCGTAGGTGGCTGTTCAGGGTGGTTATTTCAAAATGGAGGTGTTTTCAATGAAAAAGAATCGAGCAGCACTTGCAGATCCTTTCGATGCCAACGGTGAGGACGAGGTCAAGACCCGCATCCCCGTGTGGCTCTATCCATCTACGCTGGATGCAATCGACCGAGCCTGTGAAAAAACCAACAGCAAAAGCAGAAGTGACTTTCTGGAACGGGCCGCACAGTTCTATTGCGGATACATTGCCGAACAGGACGCCTGTGCTTATCTGCCACCTGCTTTGGCAACTGCGATCCGAGGCACGGTGCAGGATAGCGAAAACCGTTTGGCCAGACTGCTGTTCAAGTTGGCGGTGGAGATCGACATGACAATGAACGTGGTGGCCGGTGGATTTAAAGTCGGCGATGATACACTGAAGCAGCTCCGTGCCAGATGCGTCCAGGAGGTCAAAAAGACTGGTGGCACGATCAGCTTCGAGGACGCCGTCAAGTATCAGCGCGGTAAGTAAGGACGTGATAATCAATGCCCCGCATCATTCTGAAGTGTCCATTCATCAGAGGAGGCTCCAACAAAGCAGTATCACACCTGCGCCACTATGTAAATTATGTGGCGACTCGGAGTGGTGTCGAGCGCATACAGCTGAATAAGCGGGATCTACCTCCTACCAAGAAGCAGAGGGAACTGGTCGCTCAGATCATCAAAGACTTTCCTCTCAGCAAGGGTATGTTTGAATACGAGGATTACTTGTTAAAGCAGACCCGCGGCAACGCATCTGAATTCATCTCCCGCGCAATGGAGGACAACTACGATAAGGTCGCCAAGCTGAATAACTACACACAGTACATTGCAATGCGTCCCGGCGCAGAGAAGTTGGAAACACACGGGCTCTTCACCGCATCGGATGACCGGGTGGTGCTCTCACAGGTAGCAGATGCAGTCGCTCATCACAAAGGCAATGTGTGGCTCCCCATTATCTCTCTGAGACGAGAGGATGCTCAGCGCATGGGATACGACAATGTAGAGCAGTGGCAATCCCTGCTCCGTGCCAGCGCCATGGAGATGGCACAACATATGCGGATACCGTGGAATCAGTTCCGGTGGTACGCCGCTTTCCATAACGAGTCCTCGCATCCTCACATCCACATGGTCTGCTACAGTGAGGATGGGAAAAGTGGTTTCCTCACAACCAAAGGTATTGAGGGAATCAAGTCCATGCTGGCCAAGGAGATCTTCCGCCATGAGCTGACTGAGATCTACGCCGAACAGACTCTGCGAAGGAATCAGCTGACGATGGGTGCGGAGGAGCGACTAAAAGAACTCATCGTGCAGATGCAGACTGGAGAAATGGAGAGCAATCGCATCGAGCAGCTCATGGATGAACTGTCCCAGTCCCTGAAAGGTCTCTCCGGCAAGAAGCAGTATGGGTATCTGAAAGCGCCGCTGAAATCTCTTGTGGACGAGATCGTGGACGAGCTTGCCAAAGACGAGCGGGTCAAAGCCGCATACGATTTGTGGTATGAGATGCGGGAGGAAGTGCTGCGGACATACAGCGACAAGCTCCCGGAGCGACTGCCGCTCTCTCAGCAGAAAGAGCTCAAGCGGATCAAGAACATGGTCATAGAGGAAGCGGTGCGACTTGGAAATCACAAGTCCGAGTTCACGCAGGAAGCGGTGCCACCCGACACCCCGCAGTCTGAGCCGGACACTGGATCTGCTCCTCCAAGAAGTGAGAGGCAGACAGAGAACAAAAAGTCATCCGCAGGTCAAAGCGGCTCTACAACTCATGAGCGTAAGAACGAGCCGTGGATACCTCGTCAGGTGCAGTGTGTAACGAAACTGCTCCGTCACATGGGCAGGATCTTCCAGGAGAACCCGCCGCCCAGAATTCCGGAACACCAGTTCACTGACCGGAAGCTGGCCCAGCAGATCCAGGAGAAGAAGATCGCCCACGGTCACAAAGCAGATGACCATGAAGATCCGAAGATGACGATGCAGTGAGCCGATGGCTCATTTTTATTTTGCCAAGGAGGAAACGAAAATGCCGTATATCCACTTTACCGATGAACAGAAAAAACGCGCCGCCTCCGTTGATCTCGTTGACTTCCTGCGGCGGCAGGGCGAGAAGCTGGTCCGCTCCGGACCGGAGTATCGGCTGGCCAGCGACCACAGCATCACCGTGCGCGGCAGTGAGTGGTACGATCATGCAATCGAGCACGGCGGCGGTCCCGTGTCCTTTGTCAGAAACTATTACGGTCTCACATACCCCGAGGCCGTCACCCGACTGCTGGATGGTGAGCAAGGGACTGTCATTGAGCGGCCTGCAAAACAGGAGGAGCCGGAAAAAAAGGAGTTCGCCCTGCCGAATGCACACACCGATATGCGGCGGGTATATGCCTACCTGCTCCAGCGCAGACTCATTGACCGTGAAGTCCTGTCTGCCTTTGCCCGTGCTGGTCTGGTCTACGAAAGCTGCGAAAAGTCCAAAGATGGGATGAAGGAATACCACAATGCCGTGTTCGTAGGAAAGGACGAACACGGCATTGCCCGTCATGCCCACAAGCGGAGTCTGAACAGCGGCGGCAACTCTCTGCGTATCAATGTGGAGGGCTGCGACCCACGGTACAGCTTCCACCATATGGGTAGGAGTGACCGGCTGTACGCATTCGAGGCACCCATCGATCTGCTGTCCTTTATTTCCCTCTACCCCAAGAATTGGCAGGAACACAGCTATGTGGCGCTCTGCGGAACATCCCGGCACGCACTGCTGTGGATGCTGGAGCAGAATGACAAGATAAATAAAATCGTCCTCTGCATGGATCATGATGAAACAGGCATCGAGGTCAATGGCCGTCTTGCGGAAACCCTTCGTGAAGCTGGATACAGCAATGTGTCGATGCTTCAACCTGTCCATAAAGACTGGAACGAGGATCTCAAGGCCAGACATGGACTGGAAGCGCAGGCTCCGGTAGAGCATCCGCAGCTCGTGGTCGCGCCGGAAGTCTGCCGCCGCATCGGAAAGCTGAGTGAGAGGGCCAAGCCGGACATCGTACAGCAGGTGCTTCCGTGGCTGCTGGATAAGTATTGCTCCCACCTCCACTGGGGCCGCTTCGACCAGGCCATGACCTGCATGGAACAAATGTCGGCATTGTCCCTCGCTGCCTGTGGCCGGGAGCGGCATCAGTTAGGAGATGCAGTCAGTTCGGAGGAACTGGCTTATGCGCTCCAAAGCAGAATCCAACCACATCAGAATCGCGGCGTGATCAAAAACCGGGACACAGAGATCCGCATGGAGATTCAGAGCGTGCTGGCGAAAGGCAGTGCTGAAAGCATCCGCACGGAATCGGACAAGCGGCAGCTTGCCGATGCGTGGCTTGGTATTGCGGTGTCCTGCGCCAAGATCCCGGTCAAATACGAAGCCGACCTGCTCAAGCAACAGCTGAAGCAAGAGCAGGCCGAGGAGATGGCAGAATGCCCGGAACAACGAATGCCATCGGCAATGTCGATGGCACAGCAGATGATGTGATAGATCAAAAAGAAATGAGGTGAACAACTTGAACGACCAGGCATGGACACTCATTGGTGTCGCGGCGGTGGCGCTTATTGTCATCGGTGGCCTTGCGTTCCTCTCGCAGCGATACAGTCTGGACAATATCAAATCCAAAACAGTTGGTGACGGTCAATTCGGTACGGCACGCTGGGCTACAAAGAAAGAGATCCACGAAACATATTCCTTTGTGCCATTTCAGCCGGAGCTGTGGCGCGCTGGTATAGACCGTCCGACAGAGCAGGGACTGGTGATCGGCTGCGTTGGTGGGAAGCCTCCAAAACGAAGCAGGAAGCGAAAGAAGCCTGCAAAGCCGAGCAAACTGGTTGCTCTACTCAACAAGGTCATGCCCAAGAAAAAAGCCAAAGTCAAACCAGAGCGCAAGAAAAAGGCCGCACCAAAGCAGGGCAAGAAAAAGAAAACTCTTTTTCCTCAAAAGGCCAAGGCCAAACAGGATAAGGAACAGCAGCCCAAGAAACAGCACCATCCCATTCGGGCCATCGTGGATACGGATGACATCCACGCTCTTGTCACCGCCGCCAGCGGAGCAGGAAAAACTGCCTACTTCCTGTACCCAAACATCGAGTACGCACTGGCCTCCGGGATGTCGTTCCTCTGTACAGACACCAAGGGCGACCTGTTTCGAAACTATGCTGGGATCGCCAAAGACAAGTACGGTTTCAACATTGCCATCCTTGACCTGAGAAACCCTACGAGGTCGGATGGAGATAATCTCCTACACCTGATCAACAAGTACATGGACATCTACAAAGCAGACCCGACGAACCTTGCGGCGAAAGCCAAAGCGG
>JAFQHF010000077.1 GCA_017398105.1 Oscillospiraceae bacterium
CTTTTCAAAACCGGTCTCGTCAGGTCTATTTTGTTTCATATATTTTTCTCCTTTTCTGTAATTCTTTTCGTCCATAAAGCCGCTGCTTCCGCGCCTTAACCTTCCCCATAGATTCCCCGGGCGTTTTCGATCCAGAATGCGTCATTCTGGAATTCCTCATACCAATAGTCCGCCTCGTCCGAATCGGTGCAATGCACCTCCACATTGGCGATAAAGCCGGGGTCGACGACGCAATACCATGCCATCGGAACGACATTGCCGTAGGCGTCTGTCCCCTCGCCGCAGGCGATGATCACATTTCCTTGCAACTCCATCCTCGCACGGGCATCAAAGGTCTCCAAGAATGCGTCAGTGGTCCACCCCGATTCGTTGGACTCGATCCAGAAGAGCATCCCGGTATCCCACAGGGTATAGAAATTCATTTTCCCGTTTTCATCCAAGGTGCCTTCCGAGGAAAACACATCGGGATACGTCAGCAGCAGGCCGGTGGATTCATCATAGTAAGTATTGTAGGAAGCCTCTCCGTCCTCGGTGGATCCCTCATCGCCTCGCACATCGTCATGGGCGGCATAGAAGCCAGACCCCATATAGGGAACGTCCGAGGGGAATGTGTTGATGGAAGAAGACAGGTTCTCCAAGACCAGCTCCTGGCCACCATCCATGGTGTAATAGATATTTTCGGCGTCCAGATTCTCGGTCAGGGTGCGCCAAAGGCTGTCCATCATGAACCAGCACTGGGAATCATAGTCAAAGAAGAAGAACTCCTCCTTCTGCTCCCGGTCGTCCAGCCCTGCAACCAGCGTAGAATCCGCAGCCCAGTCCACGATCCAGCCGTCCTCGGTCTGGCTGGCGGTGATGGTAAAGTCCAGCCCAGTCAGCTCGCTGAGTGATTGGGCCAGTTCCTCGGCAGTCTTTTGGGCACCGGTATATTCGATGGGGTATTCTTTGACCTCATCGGCATAGAAAACGGCATAGAGGATATCGGTCTGGGTACGCTCTGCTGCACTCGGTGCCGGTTCCGCCGGCGTCGATGAGTTTGACGTGTCGGATGGCGATGCACGCTTGCAGGCCGAAAGGCTCAGTAGGAACAGTACGGAAAGTGTAAGCACCCAAAAATTGCGAAAGTTTTTCATTTTTCATTTCCTCTCTATCCGTTGACTCAGTCACAAATGCGGAAGAACAGGTAGTTGTAAGGTTCTTCCGAGTCGCCATCCATAATATAGCTCTCAGCCATAGGGTCACTCTGCTGCTTCCGCTTCATGAAGTCCTCATAGTTGTCCTCCTCCAGCTCGGCGGCAAAAACAAGGCCGTCATATCCTTCGGGCAGGTAAACCATATGGCTCTTGGTGAAAACCATATACCAATCCGCCACATAGAATTCAGTCTCTGTGGAGAAAGAATGGTCACGTCGCTGTTGCCGTCGCCGTTCAAATCAGAGAAGTCTATGCCCTGATACATCCCCCACGCGTTGTCCGCAAGGGTGATCGGATAGTCCACATAGGCGAACAGGGTCTGGACCTCCTCGTCGTAATAAAACGTGGCGTCTGCTTTGTGGACACATACCAGGATGTCGGTGCCCTCACCGCCGCGGGTGATGGTGCCGCCGTCGGCCACAATGCCCCATGTGCGCTAATCGGTACCGGTGATGCCGCCGTTAAAGCCGCAGGCCGCCAGGTTCAGGCAGAGAACCGACGCCAGCAGAAGCGCAAGATTCTTGTTCCACACTGCGTTCGTGCTGCCTCCTTCCTTTTACCGCTCCATCCGGTAATATGTGTCCTCCTCGCCCCAGACGATGACGCCATCCTCCCCGTCTTCCGCAAAGTAAAACACCCGAAGGCTCATTTCACGCACGGAAGAATCCGCACAGAAGATATTGGGCCCATCTGTTTCGAAGAAGAATGTGCCATGGTCTATTTCCGCAGCCTCTGCGCTGCCGGGTGTACGCTGGCAGAGGCTCCAGCTGCCAGCGCTGTCGATGACGATGTAACGTTCCGCCGAACGGTCGTTGTCCAGGTACCAGGTGCCCTGGAGCGCCGAAGCAGCCAAATGGTACGTCCGGGGCTCCTCGCGGCTGAAGATGCCGCAGTCGGAGATGGAGAGCTGGTCACTCTCCAGCTCGATTTGTCTGCCGTTGATGGAGCTGCCGATGGCGCCGCCCTGGTAGCAGTAGACATAGGTGGCGTCCCAGTCCGGTTCATACCACAGGGAACCAACGTCTATCGAATCTCCACCGGCATAGAGCGTCCAGCAGCCATAGGCGTCAAACTCCAGGTATACTTCCTCGCGATCATATTTGCTGCCCGCATCTGCACCGCCCTTCCAGAGCCCCTCGTACTTACTGAAATCATATTCCGATTCCTCCGACGTTTCCGGTTCCTCCGGCTCCTCATCGGGATATCTGACCACAATAGATTGGTAGAACGTGGAGCCATCCGGCTGATAAACATACCCCCCGTCTTCCTCCCAATGCCACGAAATATTCGATTCGCTCATATTCGAATGATAGAGGGTTGCCTGCAGATCACCGTTGTTGTCACCGGTAACATCACGGAAATCCATGGAGCCAAGCACCCAGTCCTCATTCCATATATCCCGATCATAGAGTTCCTCTGTCGGAAGCATGGCCGTGTCAAATAACGCGTGCTCATCGTCATCGCAATAGAGATATATCGCATTTTGATCGCAGACGGCAAACACAATGGTCTGCTCCCCGCCCCGCGTAACCATGCCATGGTCAATAATCACATCGGTGTCGCGCAATTTTCTGCCATGCGAACCGTCGCCGTTGCCGCCGCAGGCGGCCAGGCTCAGGCACATCAGAAGCGCCAGCAAAAGACTGATATCCTGTTTCCAATGTTTCATGTGCCATGCCTCGTGCAATCAGCCGAAGTAGTCGCCCCAGCCGTCGTCATAATAGTCGCCGGGGTCGGACCATGCGTCCCAGCCGTCGCCGGGATCGGACCACGGGTCATAGTCGTCGTAGTAATAGTCATCATAGTCCCAGCCCGCGTCATTGGACTCCATGTATTCGCCCGAATCGCTGTCAATGTAGCCGTCAGAGCCGTAACTGATGAACACGTTCTCATAGCCGTTCCAGTACCAGATATCGCCGTCCTCGTCGTACCAGTAATAGGCCGTTCCATAGTCGCCGCTATCGCCGGAGTAGGCGGGCTGTGCGGGGCGGGCCTTCGGCGCAGTGCTCCAGCCGGCGCTGTAGGAAATCGTATCCAGAATATTGTTGCAGATATCATAGTAGTTCTGGATGCGGCTCTCCAGGGCAGTGGTGACTGCGACGAGTGCGTAGCCGGTCGGGCCGTAATAGCGCACCTCCATGCAGGCGCGCACGGGCTGAGCCAGATCGCCTGTCGAGAAGATCGAGCCCTCGAGCCACATATAGCCGGTGATGCTGTAATAGTCGCCGTTGTCCTCAAAATCGGAACCGATGGATTTGATGAGATAGTCGCCGTACATGCTGTTCATAAAATCATCCATCATGATCATCATGTAGGACTCTGCCGTGGCGGCGCCCTTTTCCATGTAGGGGTCAAAGCCGGAGATGGGCTGGAAGGCAATCAGAATGTTGGTGTAATAGTCGTCCGTGCCGTCTTCCATGACTGCATTGAGGTTCACGGCGTTATGGACATTCGGATGCGGCCCCGCAGTCATCTGGATGGGATAGTTGATCGAAACATCCGCAAAGTCGTCCGAGAAGTATGCGGTCTCGCTGAGTGCATCCTCCGGCGTCGGAAGAAGCATGAGATAGTCCGTGAGCACGAGCAGATTGTCTTCCACATCGCTCAGAAAGCCCTCGTCTTCCTGCCAGAGGGAAATCACCTCGGACCCATCCTCCATGTAAAGTGTGATGTGTCCTTCCTCCGCCACAACATAGCCGGGGCCGATCTCCTCTCCGTAGAGGTTTACGGCAGCCCATTCGCAGCTATCATTGATGACAAAGTAAAAGGGCGCGTTTTCCATTTTCCAGCAGCCGGTATAGCCGGAAATATCGACGCTCTGGGGTTCCTCCACGAAGTATGGGTCATAATCGGCGAACAGATCGTCGTATTCATCCGATGTGCAGATCGTAATGCCCGGATTGTCATAAGGCGACTCTAAGATGATGTAGTCGCCGTTGCACACCGTAAACTCGGCATTTGTGTCGTACAGAACGTCGCCATCCTCACCGTAGGCAAGAATGTTGAAGCCCGGCAGCTCGGACGGCTTGTAGGCGCCGAGCGCGACCTCCATCAATTCTCCGTCCTGGAATACGACGTGGACAAAATCTTCGCCCCACTCGTCACTGGTCGTGGCCGCGATGCTCAGGGAGGTGATGTCCTGACCGCTTTGGTTCGCGACCGTGACCATGACATCCTCTTCTTTTTCACCGCAGGCGGCAAGGCTCAGGCACAGCACCAGAGCCAATGCAAGAGACAGATATTTATTTACGTGTTTCATCATGTTCTTCTCCTTTTTCAGATCAACTGTGTCAATGTTCCTGTTCCGCCATAGACAATATCTCATCATGGCTCAGCTCCACATCGCCGAAGCGGACAAAGATGCCGTTGGTCACAGCGCTGTTCCATACCCGCGCATCTGCCAGCGGGCGAAACCGGATCTTGTCCAGATACGGCTTCATGTCCAGCAAAAGCCGGCTTCCGGACACAAAATCGATCTGCAAAACATGATCGGGCAGCGGTGTGACGGCTGTTAGATACCTTCGGTTCAAGTACGTGTCCTCCTTTCCGCAAAAATAAAAATCCACCGTACAAATATTGTACGGTGGATGCAAAAAG
>JAFQHF010000006.1 GCA_017398105.1 Oscillospiraceae bacterium
AACGACTTCGCTGCATGACACCTATGGAATTCCATTATGCCTATGCGGCATGAGAAATTCCCACCCTGCTGCACAGCAGGGTGGGATCACACAACAGAATATTTTGTTTTTTCTACTGTCTACTTGACAGGGGGCACTTCAGAAAGCCTTCCGGGGCTTCTTGCTGAAATAAAACTGAACAGATAAAATAAATGTTAACATTTGGTAAATATCCACATAAGAAACGGTAAAGATATTGCAAAGATTATGCAAATATGCTATTATATACTTGAATTCTGGAAGCAATCTGACAATTTAGACAGAGTATGTGATCCGCCTTACCATGATTGAAAGGAGTGAGCTTCATGAGCAAGCAGTATGTCATTGTGATCGGAAGAAAATTTGGTTCCGGAGGCCGTGAAATCGGTGAAATTCTGGCAGAAAAGCTGGGCATCCCCCTGTACGACAAGACGATTCTGGGAATGGTGGCTGAGGAGCAGGGAATCTCCGATGCACGCCTGAGAGAAATGGACGAATATCTGAACGCTCACCGGTTTAAGAATATCGGCCTGCAGGCAAAGAAAGCGCTGCTTGGCCCCGCCTATCTGTTCGAGACCAATCCTGAAGGTGTTTTGGATCGGGAGAAGGTATATGAATGGCAGTCCGATGTGATTCGCAGACTGGCAGAGAAGGGACCCTGCATCATTGTTGGCCGCTGCGCCGATCATGTGTTGCGGGATAACCCCAATCTGATCTCCTTCTTTATCACTGCACCTATGGTTGAGCGTGAAGCCCGGATCGCGAGACTCTATCCGGACCGCGCCAGGGAAAAAGCCATGAGCAACCGGGAGTATGTGAATCAGACGGATCGTCTGCGCGCATATTATTATAATTACCATACTGGACGGGACTGGGGCGGCATTGGCAATTATGATCTGGTCATCGATTCCTCCAAGCTGGGTATTCCCGAAACCGCAGAGCTTTTGGCAGGCTATATTAAGCGCCGCACCGAATGATGGGGGCTGACAAATGCCGGGCAGTTACCTGCTGCCCGGCGTTTTCTATGCAATTATTCCGGAAGAAAGCAAACTTTGGGTTTACAGGAGCCTCTGGGATGTGGTATGATATCATGTAGGATTATATGAGACAGAGGTTATTTGCGATGAATTACATTGTATTGGATATGGAATGGAATCAGCCCTGGCCCGGTTCCCCTTCGGCAAAGAAGGTGCTTCCTGTACAGATCCGCGGTGAGATCATTCAGATCGGAGCCGTTCGCCTGACGGAAGACCAGGAAGTGGCGGATGAATTCCAGATCATGATAAAGCCCAAATTCTACCGGCATTTGAACCGCCGTGTCAGCAAGCTTACCGGCATCAAGGAGTCCCGTCTGCGGGAGGAGGGAGTGCCCTTTCCGGAGGCCATCGAGCAGTTTAAGGCATGGTGCGGGGAAGACATCATTTTCCTGACCTGGGGCTTTGATGATATCGGCATCCTGCGGGAAAATCTGCAGCTGTTTGAAATGAATGCGGATTTTACAGAAAAGTGGTACAATGCCCAGATGATTTTCAACGCCCAGACGGATGGCTCCACTTCTCAGAAGGCCCTGAAAACGGCCATGGAGATGTTTGAGATCGAAGCGACCCGGCCTGCCCACGATGCTCTGGGAGATGCCTACCATACAGCATTGATCTGCGCGCGTCTGGATCTGAGAAAGGGTGCCGTGGAATATGATGAGGCTCTGAAGAGCCATGAAAACGGCTTCCACGGTGCGGAGCTTCCCGGCTGCATTGCCCGGAAGGTCTATTATGATTATGCAGACAAGCGGGCTGCTTTGAGCGCCATGTCCGGAGAGGAAAATCTGTGCCCCATCTGTGGAGGCAGAATGCTGGGTTCGCGCTGGTTTGCCCAGCCCGGTCACCGGTATATGGATCTGGCCACCTGCCCGGAGGATGGAAAATTCCTGATCCGCGTCAGACTGTCCCAGCAGCCGGATGGCCTGGTTCGGGTCAGCCGTCTGACATATGAAGCCACCTCGGAAGCAGCCGAAGCCTATGCCCGCCGGGCAGAAAAGGCAGACCCGGAGGACAACGGCAGCCGTCCCCGCCGCCGCAGACGCAGAAGAAGCGGCGCAGCCAAAACCGAAAATACCACAGAGTAATGAACAGCCGCACCTTGATTGGGTGCGGCTGTTTTTTAAAAGAACCACCGGACGGTATGGCTGGCCATGAAAAATCCAACAAAATCCGCAAACAGGGCGGCCGGAATGGTGTAGCGGGTATTTTTGATCCCGGCTGCACCAAAATAGACGCTGATGGTATAAAAGGTGGTTTCCGTGGAGCCCAGCATCACGGCAGCGGTTCTGCCGATTTGGGAATCCACGCCGTACTGTCCCATCAGCTCCGCACCTACGGCCAGGGCTGCGCTGCCGCTGATGGGGCGGATTAGTACCAGAAGAGCTGTTTCCGGCGGAATGCCGAAAAACGAAAAAAATGGGGCAAGCATAGTGCTCAGCAGTTCTGCGGCACCGGAGGCCCGGAGCATATGCACAGAAGTCAGCAGCAGGATCAGCGCGGGCAGGAGGGAAACGACGAGGTGCAGTCCCTGAGCCGCGCCCCGGAGCATCAGGTCATAGGTATTTTCCTTTTTGTGCAGGGCAAAGGCGGAAGTTATCAGCAGGATCAGGGGTACGATGTAATCCGTCATCAGCGCAGTACCTTTCCCAATGCGATGGCGGCAGTTACGCCAAGCCCGGCAGAGCACAGACTGGTGATCCACACGGGGATCAGAATATCGAAGGGCGTTTCACAGCCGAGGCTGCTGCGGATGGCGGCCACATTGGCGGGGATCAGCTGGATGGAGGCGGTATTCAGAACGATCAGACGGCAGAGCTCGTCTGTTGCGGCGCTGCCTCGCTTCAGCTTCTTGGCAGCCTGGATTCCCATGGGTGTTGCTGCGTTTCCCAGTCCCAGAAGGTTGGCGCAGACATTTGCGCTGAGGGCACTGGACAGGGAGGTGTCCGAGGCGGCAGAAGGGAACAGCCGGTACAGCACGGGGCCCAGAATGCGGGACAGAACATCCGTCAGACCGGTTTTTTCCATAACGGCCCCGATCCCTGACCACAGGCAGACGGCACCTGCCATGGATATTCCCAGGCCTACCCCTGCCTGGGCACCCTGCAGAACAGCGCGGGACAGAGCACTGCCGCTGCCTGTTAATACAGAGCAGAAGATACTCACTGCGCAAATGCCTGTCCAGATCCAGCTCATGATCATGTAAATTCCTCCTTTTGGTGTACAGTATGCTGATTTAAAGGAAAAAGCACTGGATATTTTCAACAAAATCCGCATTTTTTCGAAAAAAGCATTTGACAGAAGCACTGTCTGCCAGTATAATGATAAAACAAATAAGTCGTTTATGGAGCGATTCAGACGGAAAATGACAGGAGGATCTGACTGGATGAAGTCAACGGGTATTATTCGCAAAGTGGATGAGCTTGGCAGAATCGTTCTGCCTATCGAGCTGCGCAGAACGCTGGACATTGCGGAACGGGATGAGCTGGAGATCTACATGGAAAATGACCGGATCATCCTGCAGAAGTTTGAGCCTGCCTGTGTATTCTGCGGATCTACCCGGAGCCTGATTTCCTACCGCAGAAAAAACGTCTGCCATGAGTGCGTGCGGAAGATGGCGGAGTATTAAATTGATCTGAATAAAGGCCCCCTCTGACGGTCAAAGGTCAGAGAGGGCTTTGCTGCGTGATTAGCGGAAGAATAAGCAGTAAATTGTTATATATCCAATAGAATCCGTGTGTTTTGAGGTAATAAATGGTATAAATTAGTCCATATATCGTTGGTTTGGGTCTCGTGGGATTTCCCAGTCATCAGGAAAAAGGTCTGAAAAATGTGGAAGTACCTCAATTATATTACCGTTCTTGTCAAGAACCCATCCATTTGTTTCATCTGCGACCCAAGAATTGCTGAAAATGATCTTCATGCGTGCTTCCCAAATAACAGGCTTCAATTCTTTTGAGACAGCTTCCAGATTCATGTAAGCATAATGCTCTGCACCCCGCATAGCTAACATTTCTTCTATTTCTGTCTGGGTTGGCATCCCCATTCCTATTGCATTAACAGAATTTGGAATACATTTAGGTAGTATCATTGTTCCCAAAACGATTACAGTAAAGAACGTGGCAAACCAGTGTATCCGTTTTGTGGTGTTCATATTTAGAGCTCCCTTCATAAAATGTAAACCTTATTTAGTCGGATGTAATGGGTACTTCTCCGGCGTACGGAAAATCAATATAGGCTATATCATCCACCGAAACCGGGCGATCAAATGTCATGATACATTCATCATAAATTTGGCGATTTAACCCCATCTTGAAATGAGCTTCCACTCTTGTGCCATCGTTCATCACCACATAAATAGGATCAAGTATGACCCCTTCGAATAATGCGGTAATTGGTCTCCTGTACCTGACCGTTGCGGTTAGTGTACGCAGTTCGAAGGATATAACTTTTGCTTTCATATGAATCTTTTTATTTCCAACCCATTTTGTGGAAGAGCAGTAAATCGGTTTCTCCAGGAGTTCGGCAGATTTTGTCACCAGAAGATCATCTGTAAAAACCACATTAAACTCCCACTTTCCTTCACAAAGAATTGTCCGTGTGAAATCCTCCCGACTACCATTTTCCTCTTTGATATTATGAAAAGTAATTGTCCACACTGTTCCATCTGTGATTGAGAAATCTGAACCTTCAGGGGGAAGCAAAAGGTATTCAAGCAGCTTTGAAACAGAATTATCATTGGGATTATCATCTTCTAAGGATTCTCCTCCATAATAACCAGCGCTATAATTACCTTCTATACCTCTAGGTGTGCGGATATCTGTTGTCTTGTCTGAGGCATAATTATCGGCATTCAAAATAATGCCTTCAGGTGCATCAATTCTATATTTAATAAACATTCGATAACCGTCGCTGATTCCGGACTCCAATGTGATTGTCCATCCATCGTTTGTTACGCTCTGGTTGATAGCAACCAGTCCGCGGTCCAGTATTTTCAGCTGATTTTCGGATAGAACATCTGTTGCTTCTGATTTTGGGTCATCAGCAAAAAAGGAATAGAACCAGTAATCTGTCGGTAATATGTATTCAGACGCATATGCAGTCAAACCGAGGATAGATACGATAGCTGCAATGACGATGAATGTTGTGATTCGTTTTTTGCTATGAGAATGTTTATTATCAAAAGCATTCAATTCTTCCAGGAATACATCATCAATCATATTCATAGCTCTTAAAATGAGCATTTCCCTCATATTGCCATCCCCTCCTTTTCCAAGAAACGCTTGAACTTATTACGCGTCCTTAAAAGCGTCATTTTTACTTTACTCTCTGTGATTCCATACATTACTGAGATATCCTTTATGGATGCGAGACACCAATAACGCTGAAGAAAAATCTTTCTGGACTCAGAAGAAAGACCGTGGAGAAATCTATTGATTGCAAAGCCCAGTTCTTTCTCCTCTAAAATTTGTACAGGAGTTTTATGATCCGGAAGGCAGTCTCTAAGTTCATCCAATGCAAGGGGGATATTACTTCCGCCTCTTTTCTCTGCGGTCAAATACGCGTATCGATTGAGCGCAATATGCCGGGTGATCTTGCCGATGAAGGCAGAGAATTTGTTTGGCCGAGTTGGGGGAATGCTTTTCCAAATCTTAAAATATGTATCGTTGACGCATTCTTCGCTGTCTTCGTTGCTGGCTAGAATGTTGTATGCAATCTGAAAGCAGTAGCAGCCATACTTTGCGGCAGTTTCACTTATTGCGTTTTCGGAACGCTGCCAGTATAGTTCTATAAGGTTTTGGTCGTCCATACGCTTCTCCTTTTATAGTAGTCCTCACAAATACAGACAGTATTATACTTTGTATGGTCACATTTTTTGAAAATATAAAAAGTTAATTTATTGATGGAAACAAAAAGAGCGTGCTGCAAAAAACGCTGTCCTTGCAACACGCTCGTATTGGATGTTTTTTCTGAAACAGCGAAGGTCATTCCTTCAGCGCAATGTCATAGACCACATTCTTGGGAAGATCCAGCTCTTTGGCGGTCTGCTTCACTGCATCCTTGCGGCTGAAACCCTCGGCCATCAGCTGGGCGACCCGGGCAGCGGCGTCGGTTTCGGAAGCGGCTTCCTTTTCTTCCGCAGGTGCACCGGCCACCACCAGGACGAATTCTCCCTTGGGAGGTGTTTCGGTATATTTGGAAACGGCTTCGCCCAGGGTGGTACGGACAACCTCTTCGTGGAGCTTGGTCAGCTCCCGGCACAGGCTGATGGGCCTGTCCGCACCAAAGGCGTCCGCCAGGTCTTCCAGGGTGGTCAGCAGTTTATGGGGGGCTTCGTAGAAGATCATGGTGCGCTGTTCCTTCTTCAGGCTTTCCAGATGCTCCTTCCGGCTCTTTTTGGCGGTGGAGAGAAATCCCTCAAAACAGAACCGGCCGGTGGCCTGACCGGAGATGCTCAGGGCTGTGATGGCGGCGCAGGGGCCGGGAATGGCGCAGACGGTGATGCCGGCAGCGGCGCACTGCTTCACCAGATCCTCGCCGGGATCAGAGATGGCAGGGCTGCCTGCATCGGAAACCAGGGCGCAGGTTTCGCCTGCCAGGATGCGCTCCACGATTTTATCACCCTTAAAGGCCTTGTTGTGCTCATAGTAGCTGACAAGGCTCTTTTTGATGCCCAGATGATTCAGCAGCTTCAATGAAACCCGGGTATCCTCCGCAGCGATGAAGTCCGCCTGCTCCAGCGTTTCCCGGCAGCGGACGGAGATATCGCCCAGATTGCCGATGGGGGTAGGGACAAGGTATAACATTCCGGCCATGGTAAGTCTCCTTTATTTTAATCAATATCCATATGGTAAACTTCCCGGTAATAGGGGGAAGGGGAATTGTCCTGATTGCGCAGCGCCTGTTCCTCCCAGAGCAGGCCGGGTTTTCCGCCCTTGCGGAACTGCAGGCAGATCAGCGTGACGGGGCCGTCCGTACGGTGCCGCAGGAGCAGCAGCCGCTTGGCTTCCAGCCTGTACCGGGCGGCAGCGGCGATCAGCTCCGCCAGCCGCTCCGGCCGGTGGACAAGAAAAAAGTCTCCGCCATACTTTATCGCCCATCCGGCGGCCCTGAACAGGTCTTCTGTCGTGCAGGTATCCTCCCGGCGGGCGGAGGTCAGGACCTTGCTGGCAGGGCCTCCGGAAAAATAGGGCGGATTGGAGATGCAGAAATCAAAGCTGCCCGGCGAAAACCTCTCAGATACCGACCTTACGTCGGCGCATATACTTTCCATGCGGGAGGAGAGGACATTTCGGCGGATGTTTTCCAGAGCAGCGGCATGGGCGGCTTCGGACAGTTCGATGCCGGTCACACGGCAGGTTTCGTCCCTGCTGCACAAAAGCAGCCCCAGGGTTCCGCAGCCGGAACCCAGATCCAGTACGTAAGCGTTTCGGGAAAGCTTTGCAAAATGGGAAAGCACCATGGAATCCGTACTGAGGGGAAATGTGTTTTCGGGCAGTTCCAGGGTGAAGCCGTTGGGCAGATATTCCATGGGTTCCTCCGCAGGTAAGATGATAAGGGCATTATACAATAAAAAATTGGCCTGTGCAAGTGCACAGGCCAATTAAGGGCTTATGAAGAAAAATTAGCCTTCCTCGATAGCCTCGGTGGGGCACTGATCAGCGCAGGAGCCGCAGGAAACGCAGACATCAGCGTCGATAACGTACTTGCCTTCGCCCTCGGAAATAGCCTCAACGGGGCACTGGTCGGCGCAGGAGCCGCAAGCGACACAAGCGTCAGTAATAACGTATGCCATGATATTTACCTCCATAAAAATTCTTGTTTGTGTTTCACGTTATGTGTAACGTATCTACATTGTAGCATGTATTTCAAAAATTGCAATTCCTTTTTCGGAAAATTGGTGAATATTTTTTTCCAGCGTTGGCGATGCTTTACGGGAAAAGGCGTACTTTTTAGGTTACCTTTGGCTAACTTTGGAGGAATACGATGCGTTACCATGTTCAAACCTCGGAACTGATTCAGCGTTCCGGACAAAAGGCCAGATGCCTGGGGCACAGCTATGTGGGATCGGCCCACTTCCTGCTGGTGCTTTCGCGGGAGCCCGGCGGTATGGGGATGGTGCTGCGGCAGGCCGGGGTGGACCCGGACCTGACGGAGGCTATGGCTCAGCTGCTCTACGGGACGGGGACTCCGGATCTGCCCCTTCCCCAGGGCCTTTCCGCAGAGGCCAGGGAACTGCTGCGTCTTGCGGCGCTGGAGGCCCGGCAGCAGAGCAGCCGGGAGATTCAGGTGCACCATCTGCTGCTTGCCATGGCACGGATGGAAAACAGTGCGGCAGGTCAGCTGCTGCAGATCAACGGTGTCAGCGCGGAATCGCTGTTTACCTATACGCTTGACTATCTGCGCTGGGAAAAACAACCGGCAAAAGGAAAAAAGGAGGCGGTCTCAACGAGACTTTTGGAACAATTCAGTGAAGACCTGATCGCAAAGGCATCCACGATGGAACCGGTGATCGGGCGGGAACGGGAGATCGACATGGTGGTGGGGATCCTGTGCCGGAAAAGCAAAAACAATCCGGCCCTGGTGGGGGAACCCGGCGTGGGAAAAACAGCCATTGCCGAAGGACTTGCCCAGCGGATGGCTATGGGAAATGTACCGCCTCAGCTGAAGGACAAACGGCTGGTGAGCCTGAATATGGCCAGCTTGGTGGCAGGCACCAAATACCGTGGTGAGTTTGAGGAACGGCTGCGGGATGTGCTGTCGGAGATCCGGCGCAATGGGGATGTGATCCTCTTCGTGGACGAAATGCATACCATTGTCGGGGCCGGTGCTGCGGAGGGTGCCATTGACGCAGCCAATATCTTCAAGCCCGCCCTTGGACGGGGAGAACTGCAGATGCTGGGCGCCACCACCCGGGAGGAATACCGGAAATATATTGAAAAGGATGCGGCGCTGGAGCGGCGCTTCCGTCCGGTGGCAGTGGAGGAGCCGGGGGAGGAAGCAACGCTTGCGATTTTGCGGGCCCTGAAGCCGGGACTGGAACGGCACCACCATTTGCGGATCACAGAGGATGCCCTGAAGGAATCCGTCCGGCTCTCCGTGCGGTATCTGCCGGATCTGTATCTGCCGGACAAGGCCATTGACCTGCTGGACGAAGGCGCAGCCAGAGCCCGCATGGAGGAAATGTCCTCAGGAAAAGGAAGCGCGGCGCGAAAGGAACTGGAGCAGGAACTGCAGGGGGCGGTTCGGGAACGAAGGTTCGAAAAGGCTGCGGAGCTTCGGGACAAAATGCAGAATCTGAGCAAACCGGCTGAAGGAAGTCGCAGGGGCCGCAGCGTTACGGCAAATGACATTGCCTGGGTCGTGTCTGCCCGCACCGGAATCCCTGTGGGGCGGCTGACCTCCGGGGAACGGGAGCGGCTGCTGAACCTGGAAGGGCTGCTGTCCAGCCAGGTGGTAGGACAGGAGAAGGCAGTCAGCGCCGTTGCGGAAGCGGTACGCCGGGGCTACTCCGGTATCCGGGATGCAAACCGTCCCATTGCCTGCCTGTTGTTTACCGGAGCTACCGGCGTGGGCAAGACGGAACTGTGCCGGGCACTGGCACAGGAGGTATACGGCAGCCGGGAGGCCATGATCCGGTTGGATATGACGGAGTTTATGGAAAAACAGTCGGTATCCCGGCTCATCGGTGCCCCTCCCGGCTATGTGGGCTACGAGGAGGGCGGAAAGCTGACGGAAGCGGTACGCCGCCGTCCTTACTGTCTGGTACTGCTGGATGAGCTGGAAAAGGCGCACCCGGACGTGCTGGGCATTCTGCTGCAGATCATGGAAGAGGGCTGCCTGACAGATTCCACAGGACGGCATGTGAGCTTTAAAAATGCCATTGTGGTAATGACCTCCAACGTTGGCGGCGGTCTGAAGGGAGAGGGCCTGGGCTTCTGCGCCGTGGGAAAGGATGCGGAAATGGGAAAGGCCCTGTGCCATGCCTTTTCACCGGAGTTTCTGGGGCGGATCGATCAGACGGTGCATTTTGAAGCACTGGGCAAAGGCGCCATGGAGACCATTGCCTGGAAATACCTGCGCCAGCTGCAGGAGCGTACGGCCTCCCTGGGGACACAACTTCAGCTGCCTCAGGAACTGGCCGCCTTCCTTCTGGGAAAGTGTCCCGGAGAAGACGGCGCCCGGCAGCTGCGGCGCCTGGTGCAGACGGAGGTGGAAGGGCCTCTGGCCAGCTTCCTGCTGCGCTGCTCCAGAAAACCGAGCCGGATCAGGCTGCGGCTGGAGGCGGGAGAAATTTCCTTTTGTTCGTAATTTTGTAGAACAGGTGTTCGAAAATGTGGTGTTTTCACGCAAAAAACGAAAAAAGCCGGAGAAAATGATTGATTTTTTATCTGGATGGTAGTATACTGTCTTTACTTGGAGCAAAAGGGTAGTAAAGTGGAGTAAAAGGGAATGGAGGTGAGCACATGATCGGTAAATACAGCGCCAAACTGGATGACAAGAGCCGTCTTTTCGTCCCCAGCAAGCTGCGCGGGGAGTTGGGCGAGACCTTTTTCGTTACCCTGGGCGTTAACTGCGGTCATCGGTGTCTCACCATTTACACTGCCGAGGAGTGGCAGCGGCTTTCCGATAACTTCAACGCTCTGAGCATTTCCCAGCGGGCAGGTGCAACCAGCCTGATTTTTATGAACGCTGCGGAATGCACACCCGACAAGCAGTTCCGGTTCAGCCTGACACCCTTCCTGCTGAATTACGCAGGCATTGACCGGGAGGTCATGATCGTGGGCCGGGCCGGTCAGGCGGAAATCTGGGATGCCAGGGAATTCGAGGCATTCGAGACCGAGAACCTTACCCCTGAAAAACTGCTGGCATCTTTGGAGGCAATCGGGCTATGAGCACTGTAAATGAATTTCACCATGTTTCCGTGCTGCTGGAGGAGTGCATTGATGGCCTGGCCATCAAACCGGACGGCACGTATGTAGACGGCACCCTGGGCGGAGCCGGTCATTCCAGCCGGATTGCGGCGGAACTGACCACCGGCCGTCACATTGGTATTGACCGGGACCCCATCGCCCTGAAGGCCGCAGCGAAACGGCTGCAGCCCTGGGCAGATCGGGTAACGCTGGTGCATTCCAATTTCTGCGAGATCGCCAGGGTGCTGGATGATCTGGGCATCGAAGGCGTGGACGGCATCCTGCTGGATCTGGGTGTTTCCTCTCCGCAGCTGGATGATGGGGAACGGGGCTTTTCCTATATGGTGGATGCGCCGCTGGATATGCGCATGAACAACGAGGATTCCCTGAGCGCCTATACGGTGGTCAATACCTGGTCCTATGAAGAACTGAAAAAAATCCTGTATGAATATGGCGAGGAACGCTATGCACCCAAAATTGCAGCTGCCATCTGCAGCCGCCGGGAAAGCGCTCCCATTCAAACCACTCTGGAGCTTGTGGAGATCATCCGCTCTGCCATGCCTGCTTCCGCCCTGCGGGAAAAGCAGCACCCGGCGAAGCGCAGCTTCCAGGCCATCCGGATCGCCGTCAATGATGAGCTGAACTCCGTTGCGAAGGTCATGGAGGATGCCATCCCCCGACTGAACAAGGGCGGCCGGCTGGCAGTGATCACCTTCCACTCTCTGGAAGACCGCATTGTAAAAAATGCGATGGCAAGTGCTGCCAAGGGCTGTACCTGCCCGCCCAACTTCCCGGTCTGTGTCTGCGGGAAGAAACCCCAGGTCAGGCTCGTTACCCGAAAGCCCATCGTTTCCGGGGATGAGGAGCTGGAACGCAACCCCAGAGCCCGCAGTGCAAAGCTGCGGATCTGTGAAAAACTCTAACGCATAAAGGGGGAGACCATCATGGTCCAGAAGCCCAAAATCCAATATGTCGGTCAGTTCTATGTGCACGGCAGCGAAGCAAGAAAGCTGGAACTGCTGGAGAAGAAGCAGGCAAAAACCAGGCTCCCCATGGAGCGCCTGCAGAAAATTGAAAAGATCTATGTGGACCCTGTGGCAATTTTGGGCATTGTGGTGGCCATTGTGATGCTGGCTGTTATGGTAGTCGGCGTCATGCAGATTCAGGAGGACTGGGCGGAATATGAGCAGATGTCTTCCTATGTGTCCTCTCTGAAAAAGACCCATGCGGACAAGGCGCAGGAATACCGGGACAGTTACGATCTGGAAGATATCCGTACCAAAGCCCATGCGCTGGGTCTGATTCCCAAGGAAGAGGCTAAGACGATGACCATCGTGGTCACAATGCCGGAGCCGGAACCCACGGTCAGCAGGATCGATGAGATCAAGTGGTTCCTGGAAGGCCTCTTTGCATAATTGATTTCCGGCCTCATACAATATGGATAGCAGCTGCAATGGGCGGCGAGGGTTTCCCTTGCTGCCCATTCATTGAATTCAGGCTGCTTTCTGTGAGGAGGCCGATATGAGGAAGAAGACGAAGCAATATGACCGCCTGCGCATGAACAGCGGCCAGCACAGAAGAATCCTGCTGGTGGCTCTGGTTCTGGGGCTGCTGGCCTTTGTGCCGGTTTTGTGGCGGCTGTATGCGCTGATGATTACGGAGTATGACTACTATGCGGGACTGGCTCTGCGCAATCAGACCCGCAGCACGACGGTTACCGCACACCGGGGGGATATCTACGACCGGAATATGAATGTTCTGGCGGCTTCCGTTACGGTGGAGAATCTTTATCTGGATCCCCATGAGCTGCGGCAGGCAAAGGAAGATGTTGCGCAGATCGCGGCCTTTCTGGGTCAGCTGCTGGAAAAGGACCCGGCCTGGATCGAGGAACAGGCCGGTGATCTGAAGCAGCGCTACAAGCAGATCGCCAGCCGGCTGGACAGCCGGACAGGGGCCGATATCCGTGCATACATAAATGAAAATGATATTTCCGGAATCCATCTGGAACCGGCATCCCAACGGGTATATCCCTTTGGAACTCTGGCAGCCCAGGTGATCGGCTTTACCAATGCCTCCAACGAAGGCTCCGAGGGGGTGGAGGCAGCCTATAACAGCTATCTGTCCGGCAAGGCCGGGAAAGTCATTACGACAAAGGGCAACAATGAGATGGATATGCCCTTTTCTTATGAAAATTATATGGCCTCCCGCCGGGGAGACAGCCTGGTACTGACTTTGGATACTACGGTGCAGGCCTGTCTGGAAAAGCAGATGGCGGCAGCCATTGACCGGTATGCGGTTCAGAACGGAGCCTTTGGACTGGTGATGCATGCCAAAACCGGCGAGATCCTGGCAATGGCGACCCTGGGAAGCTATGACCCCAATAACTATCTGGAACTGACAGATCCGAAGGTGCTGGCCCGGCTGGAGGAAATGAAGCAGAGCTATCTGAAACAGCCGGAGCAAAGCGCGGCCTTTTCCTCCGGGAAGAAGGCGTATTCCGAAGCGCTGTCCGCAGCCCGGCTGAAGCAGTGGCGGAACCGGGTGCTGTCCGACGGCTATGAGCCGGGGTCTACCTTTAAAGTTTTGACCATGGCGGCGGCGCTGGACTGCGGAGCCATTGATCTGAACACATCCTTTCACTGCTCCGGTTCGGAGCAGATCCCTGGCCGCTCCCAGCTGCTGCACTGCTGGCGTTCCACAGGACACGGTTCGGAGCAGACGCCCCAGGCCCTGCAGAATTCCTGCAATATTGCCTTTGCCCACATTGCGCTGAAGCTGGGGGGCGAACGGTTCTATGACTATATCCAAAAATTCGGCATTCTGGAAAAAACCGGGATTGATCTGGCGGGAGAGAGCAAAGGAATCTTTTTTGACAAGGCTCTGGTAACGAATACGGACAAATGGGGCACCGCATCCCTGACCTCCGGCTCCTTTGGGCAGACCTTTAAAATCACGCCGCTGCAGCTTGTCAGAGCCATTGCCTCTGTGGTCAACGGAGGGAATCTGCTGGAGCCTTACATCGTTTCCGAAATTCTGGATGCCGATGGCAATACCGTCATGAAGGCGGAGCCGACCGTGGTACGCCAAACCATCCGGAAAGAGACCTCGGATACCATGCGGACCCTGATCGAATCGGTGGTCACCGAAGGTACGGCAAAAAATGCTTCTGTGGCAGGATTTTCCATTGGCGGGAAAACCGGGACCAGCGAGAAAATCGATGTCTTTGATGAAAACGGGCAGCGGGTGCAGGATAAGATCGTTTCCTTTGTGGGGATCGCGCCCATGGAGGACCCGGAATACATTGTCCTGGTGGCGCTGGATACCCCTTCCCGGGAAACGGGGATCTATATCTCCGGCGGCGTTATGGCAGCACCGACGGTGGGGGCTGTGATGGCAGACATTTTGCCCTATCTTGGGGTGGAACGTCACTTTGCGGAGGACGAGCTTTTCGGAAAAGAATTTGTCATGGAGGATATGTCCGGCTTGACAGGGGAGGAAGCAGCGCGTAAACTAAAAGAATACGGTTTTACGGCAGAATTCTCAGGCTCCGGTGAAACAGTCACGGCGCAGATCCCGGCGGCGGGGCAGACGGTTCCCGGCGGCAGCGAGGTGCTGCTGTACCTGGGAGAAGATGCGGCGCAAGAGACGGTTCCGGTTCCGGATTTTTCCGGGATGCACCGGCAGCAGGCCTTTGATGCGGCGGCAAAGCTGGGGCTGTATATTCTGGCGACGGGAAATATGGAGCTTTCTCCCAAAGTGATCGTCACGGCGCAGGATATCCCTGCCGGGACGCAGATCGCCAGAGGCGCAACGATTACTCTGGAATTTACCGATCCCGCTGCGCGGGACTGATACAAATTGAAAATGGAAAATGGAAAATTCTCCATTCTCCGGAAGGAGATTACCTATGAAACTGAAGGATTTGATCCGAAATATTCCGGTTTTGGAATGCACTGCCGATCCGGAAACGGAAATCAGCAATGTTCATTATGATTCCCGGAAGGTAACTGAGGGGAGTCTGTTTGTTGCGGTGTCCGGCTTTGCCTCTGACGGAAACCGGTTTATTCCCATGGCTATGGGCAAGGGCGCCCGTGCGGTGGTGACCGCGAAAAAACCGGAAGGTGATGTGCCGTATGTGCTGGTGGAATCCGACCGGCTGGCATTGGCGCTGCTGGGCTGTAATTTCTTCGGCCATCCCTCCAAAGCCATGACCATGATCGGTATTACCGGTACCAACGGCAAGACCTCCGTTACGCTGCTTCTGAAGCATGTGCTGGAAACCTGTCTGGGGGCAAAGGTGGGACTTATCGGCACCATGGCGAATATGGTAGGCGATGAGGTGATCCCAACGGAACGCACCACGCCGGAAAGCTTTGACCTGCAGGCTCTGTTTGCCCGGATGCGCGCTGCCGGATGCAGCCATGTGGTCATGGAGGTTTCCAGCCACGCGGTGACGCTGGAACGGATCGGCGGAATCCATTTTGATGTTGCGGCCTTTACCAACCTGACGGAAGATCATCTGGATTTCCACAAGACCATGGATGCCTACTGCGATGCCAAGGCGGAGCTGTTCCGGCGATGCCGCACGGCTGTTATCAATGCGGATGACAGCTATTCCGACAGAATCCTCGCCGCAGCGGCCTGCCCGGTGCTGACCACTTCCGTGACGCAGGAGCAGGGGCTCTATGCCAAAGATCTGGAGCTTCTGTCTGAGGGTATCCGTTTTACGGCCTGCTGCGACGCAGAGGAAGTGCAGGTTCAGCTGCCCATTCCCGGACGCTTTACGGTATACAATGCTCTGACGGTTCTGGGCGTTGCAAAACAGCTGGGAATCTCTCTTTCTGACTGTGCGGAAGCCCTGAAGACGGCCCAGGGGGTCAAAGGCCGTGTGGAAGTGGTTCCCACTCCCGGAATGCCCTACAGTGTTCTGATCGACTATGCCCATACTCCGGACGGGCTGGAAAATGTACTGTCCTCTGTGAAGGGCTTCTGCAAAGGCAGAGTCATCGGTGTTTTCGGCTGCGGTGGCGACCGGGACCCCATGAAGCGGCCCATTATGGGCAGGATCGGTGTGAAGCTTTCCGATTTTGCCGTCATTACCTCGGACAATCCCAGAACCGAAGATCCCATGGCCATTATTTCGGATATCCTCAAAGGGGTAAAACAGGAATACGGGGAATATATTGTTATCGAAGATCGCCGTGCTGCCATCAGATATGCTATGGACATTGCGAAAAAAGATGATATAATTGTATTAGCAGGAAAGGGCCATGAGACCTACCAGGACATCGGCGGTCACAAATACCATCTGGATGAACGGGAAGAAGTCGCAGCCCACCTGGAAGAATTGAGGAATTACAATGGCTAACATTACCCTCCGTCAGGCAGCCCAGTGGTGCGGCGGCACCGTGGAAGAGAAATACGCCGACATCGAATTTTTCGGTGCCAATAATGATACCCGGGTGTTGAAGCCCGGTCAGCTGTTCATTGTGCTCCAGGGTGCCAGAGACGGACATGACTTTATCCCCGCAGCCATGGAGAAGGGTGCGGCGGCAGTGCTGTGCTCAAGAAAAGTCGGGGATTTTCCGGCAATCTATGTGGACGACCCCCGCACGGCCCTGGGTGATATTGCCCGTCAGGAGCTGAAGCGCATCGGCGCGAAGGTGGTGGCGGTTACCGGTTCGGTGGGAAAGAGCACCACCAAGGAGATGGTAGCGGCAGTGCTGGAGAGCACCTTCAGAGTCAGCAAGACACCTGCCAACCATAACAATGACATCGGTATGCCCATGGCGATTTTGGCCATGCCTCTGGATACGGAAGTGGCAGTGCTGGAAATGGGCATGAACCACTTCCGGGAGATTGCCTATCTTTCCAATATCGCCCATCCGGATGTGGCGGTGATCATCAACATCGGCACCATGCACATCGAATTTCTGGGTTCCCAGATCGGTATCCGTCAGGCGAAGATGGAGATCGTGGAGGGCATGTCTCCTCACGGTATGCTGCTGCTGAACGGTGATGACACCCTGCTGCGCTATCTGGACAAGAAGCCTCAGCAGAGGATCACCTATTTTGGACAGAGCGAGGGCTGCGATATCCGGGGCTTCGATGTGGTACAGAAGGGCGAGACCCTGGGATTCCGGACGGAGGCAGGCAAGCTTTCCATCCCTGTGGAGCTGACGCTGGAGGGCGAGCATTTTGTCAACGATGCCCTGGCAGCTGTAGCGGTGGGCCTGAAGCTGGCGGTGCCTTCCGAGCGGATCAGCGAAAGTCTGGCAGCATTCCGGAACATGTCCGGCCGCCAGGAGATATTCAAAGCAGGGGAGTATACGATCATCAAGGATTGCTACAATGCCGGCCCGGAATCCATGGCGGCAGCACTGGGAGTTCTTGGAAACCGTTCCGGCCGCCGGGTTGCGGTGCTGGGTGATATGCTGGAGCTGGGTGACTGCGCCCAGGCGGAGCATTACAAGGTGGGCCGCATCGCCGCGGAGAAGGCAGACCTGGTATTTGCCTACGGCCCCTATGCCAACCGGGTGGTGGACGGTCTGATCACCGGCGGCATGCCGGAAAGCAAGGCACAGGCTTTTTCTGACCGGGATGAGATGGCTGCAGCCCTGAAGCGTGCGGCCAGACCCGGAGATGTGATCCTGTTCAAAGCCAGCCACGGTATGCATCTGGAACTGGTGCTGGATGCGTTCCTGAAGGAAGATACATAACGGAGGAAGAGACATGACAAAGATTTTTGCTGCGGCAGGATTTGCCCTTGTATTGTCTGCCGTTTTCGGACGGCTGCTGATTCCCGTGCTGCGGGCGCTGAAGGCCGGCCAGTCCATTCGGGAAATTGGCCCCACCTGGCACAATTATAAGGCCGGTACCCCGATGATGGGCGGTTTGATGTTCATTTTCGCATCCATTGTTGTACTGCTGATCCATGCGTTTTCCATGGAGGAGTATACAGCGCTGTATGTGCTGGGTCTTTCCCTGTGCTTCGGCTTTATCGGATTTTTGGATGATTTCACCAAGCTGAAATATAAGCGCAACCTGGGTCTGACTTCCATTCAGAAAGCCCTGCTGCAGATGGCGGTTTCGGCGCTGTTCCTGTATGCCATGTACAAGTCCGGCATGGGAACCAGTCTGTATATCCCCTTCGTGAATGTCAGTTTTGAACTGCATCCTATTTTGTACATTTTCTTTGCCATGTTCGTCATGGTGGGCTGTGTCAATGCCGTGAATCTGACGGACGGTGTGGACGGCCTTTGCGGCAGCGTGACCATTCCTGTCATGATCTTCTTTACCGCAGCCTGTGTGGGTATGGGCAGATTTGATCTGGCACTGCTGCCTGCAACGCTGATCGGTGGTCTGATCGCATACCTGTTCTACAACTGGCATCCTGCCAAGGTTTTCATGGGTGATACCGGCAGCCTGTTCCTGGGCGGTGTGGTCTGCGCCATGGCTTTTGCACTGGAGATGCCCCTGATCCTGATCCTGGTGGGTATCATCTATATCTGCGAGACTCTGTCTGTGATTCTGCAGGTTACTTACTTTAAGCTGACCCACGGCAAACGGCTGTTCAAAATGTCTCCCATCCACCATCACTTTGAGATGTGCGGCTGGAAGGAAGAAAAGATCGTGCTGACCTTTACTGCCGTTTCTGCACTGATGTGCATTCTGGCCTGGTTCGGCATTTCCGGCCTGGTTGGATAAAACTTTGCATCATTGCGAACCAGTCTGAAGCCTGATGTGGCAATCCCCTGAGAAAATGCGTATATGGAGGTTGCCGCTCCGGTGTGCGCACTGGCTCGCAATGACAGGCTTGTTCTGAAAGGAGTCTTTTATGGCACCGGAGAAGTATCTCCCTGCCAAAGAGAACCGCCGTCTGTCCGGGACGGGTGAAAGTGTCGATTATCCCTTTTTGTTTCTGGTGCTGCTTCTTCTGTGCGTTGGGCTGGCCATGCTGTATTCTGCCAGCTATGCTCAGAGCGAATATGACACCGGATATGAAATCTCCACCAAATATCTGCAGAAGCAGGCGGTCTGCGCCGCCATCGGACTGGCGGCCATGTATTTCTTCAGCCGGATTCCTGCTCTGCTTTGGTATCGTCTGGCATGGCCCCTGTATGGGGTCAGCATCTTACTGCTGCTTTCCGTTCTGGTCATCGGCCAGGAGGTAAACGGCGCGAAACGGTGGATCAACCTGGCAGGGCTGCAGTTTCAGCCCTCTGAGGTTGCCAAATTTACGATGATCCTGTTGTTTGCCCGTCTGACCCGGACCTTTGGTCAGGATGCCAGGCAATTCCGCTATGGCGTAATGGGCTTCGGCATGGCTCTGATGGGCATTCTGGTGCCGCTGGCACTGGAAAAGCATTTGTCCGCCATCATGCTTATGGGCATGGTGGCAGTGGTGATGATGTATGTGGCAGGTACCAGAGCCAAATGGCTTCTGGCCGGAGTCGGAGCGGCTGTGGTATTTGTTGTCATTTATATCAGTTTTATGGGGTATGCCGGGGATCGTGTTACGGCCTGGCTTCACCCCGAGCAGGACCCGGGAGATACCGGATATCAGATCCTGCAGTCCCTGTATGCCATCGGCTCCGGGGGCCTTTTTGGCCTGGGCTATGGCAAATCCCGGCAAAAATATCTGTATTTACCCTTTCAGTATAATGATTATATCTTCGCCATCTGCTGCGAGGAGCTGGGGCTGGCAGGCGCGGCCTGCATTGCAGCCCTGTTTGCCCTGACGATTCTGCGGGGCTACTGGATCGCCCTGCATGCCCGGGACCGGTTTTCCACGGTGCTGGCATCGGGACTTGTGACATTGATCGCGGTCCAGACCATTCTTAATCTTTGCGTAGTCACGAACCTGCTTCCCTCCACAGGGATCGCGCTGCCCTTTTTTTCCTATGGCGGCACAGCCCTGGCGGTAAACCTGGGGGAGATGGGGATCGTTTTGCATATATCCCGGTTTCGAAACCAGAGAAAAATTCAGGAGGAATAAAGATGAACCTGATCTTTACCTGCGGCGGCACGGCCGGTCATATCAATCCTGCCATCGCCGTTGCCAATATGATGAAGGAACGCTATCCCGATGCCAAGATCCTGTTTATCGGCGCAACCGGCCATATGGAAGAAAAGCTGGTGCCCCAGGCAGGCTTCGAGGTGATCTGCCTGCCCGGTTCCGGTCTGAGCCGAAAGCTGAATCCCGCCGGCATTAAGAAAAACATCAACGCGGTCAAATGTGTTTTGAACGCAGTGAAGTCCTGCAGGAAAATCTTTAAGGAGTTTAAGCCCGATGTGGTCATCGGCACCGGCGGCTATGCCAGCTTCCCGGCCCTGTATGCGGCTCAGGCTATGGGAATCCCCACCTGTGTCCATGAAAGCAACGCTGTTCCCGGTGTGACCACCAAGCTGGCTGCCAATAAGGCAAGCCGTGTCCTGGTGGCCTTCGAGGAAAGTGTGCAGCACTATAAGCACCCGGAAAAGGTAGAGGTGGTGGGCATGCCTGTCCGCAGGGAATTCCTGTATACCACCAGGGAGGATGCACGGAAGGAACTGGGGCTGCAGGGGCATGTGGTTGTTTCTGCCTTCGGAAGCCAGGGTGCCAAGGTGATGAATGAAACCGTTGCGGATATGATTCCTCTGGAGCAGAAGGACAATTTCCCCTTCCATCATATCCACGCCACCGGCAGCTTCGGCAGGGAATGGATGCCGAAACGGGTGAAGGACAATGGTGTGGACTACGAAAACTGCCCGGCACTTGACATCCGGGAGTATATTTACAATATGCCTACTGTCATGGCAGCGGCAGATGTGATCATCGGCCGGGCCGGAAGCGCCACCTGCAATGAGATCGCTGCCTCCGGTACGCCCTGCATTCTGGTGCCGTCTCCCAATGTGACCAATAACCATCAGGAAAAGAACGCCCGGGTTCTGGAAGAGGGCGGCGGTGCGGTGGTGGTGCTGGAAAAGGACTGCACCCCCGAAAGCATGTATGAACTGGTCAAAGCACTGCTGGCGGATGAAGACCGCCGGCGGGAAATGTCCCGGCAGCTGCATGGTATGGTGCGGCTGAACTCCACAGAGCAGATCTGCGATATCGTGGAGGAACTGAGCAAGAAATAACCCCGATCCCAGGAGGAACCATATGGAAACCATACAGAAGAACCGGGAAGAAGCCCCCCGGCAGAGCGAACAAAGAAAACCCAATCCGGCAGCCCGGGAAGCAGCTCCGCCTCCCAGCGCCCAGCAGAACAACGGCGCAGTGAGAACGGCTCAGGAGCAGCGCAGCAGTGCCGCAGCAAAGACACAGCAGTCCCGCAAGAAGCCGGCTCCTGCCAAAAAGCAGGCACCCCCAAAGAAAAAAGGGCTGCTGTCCGGAAAAGCACCGGCTCCCAAAAAGCAAGCGCCCAAAAAGAAACGTCCTGTGCAGCAGGAGCAGCAGGATCTTTCCACCAAAAAGCGCGCTTACGGCAACAGTAAGCCTAAGAAGACCCCTGTGACCACTGTCAGCGATATGATGAAGCGCAATGCGGAACGGAAGGCACAGAAGGGCAAAAAGGGCAAAAATCGTCCCAAACAGCCGACTCCTGCCGTTATTTACACCCAGCCCCAGGCCTTCAACCGCAACCGGCTGCTGATCCAGCTGCTGAGCGTTGTGGCCATCGTGCTGGCAATGGTCATGGGCCTTTCCGTGTTCTTCAAGGTGGAGAATATCACGGTCTCCGGCGCGGAGGTGTACAGTGAGTGGGCCGTCAAGGAGGCTTCCGGACTGGTGGGCGGCGAGAATCTGCTGACCTTCAGCCATGCCCGGTCTGCTGCGCTGATCAAGGCCAACCTTCCCTATGTGGATACGGTGCGGTTCGGTATAAAATTACCGGATACTGTCAATATTATCATCAAAGAAGACGATGTGGTCTATGCCATCAAGGATCAGGATCAGGCCTGGTGGCTGATGAATTCCGATGGCCGGGTGGTGGAGATGGGCAACGCCTCCAAGGCGGCCAGTCACACGCAGATCCTGGGCGTAATGATCCAGGACCCCATTCCCGATGAACAGGCGGTGGCTGTGGAGTTCACCACTTCGGAAACCGATGCCAGCGGGGAAATGATCCCGCTTACGGTTACCAATGCCCAGCGGCTGAATGCAGCCCTGCAGATCCTGAAAGCCCTGGAAGCCAACGATATCGTGGGCAGCGCCGCAAGCGTGGATGTGACCCGGACGGAGGACATCATTCTCTGGTACGGTTCCCGGTATCAGGTCAATCTGGGCAGCGATTCCCGTCTGGATTACAAGATCACCTGCATGAACGATGCGATATTGCAGATGAGCGATTACCAGTCCGGTATTCTGGATGTAAGCTTTACCATCTGGCCGGATCAGGTTGGCTATACGCCTTTTGCATAATGTAAATAATTTGGGGAATTCCCAGATTTTCTATTGACCAATTTCAAAATAAAGGATAGAATATAGAGAGCATGAGTAAAAATAAACCCAAAAAGCAGAATAACCGCGAGAGCGAACAGATACATAGGAGGAAGAGTAATATGTCCGAAAGTTTACAGGATCGCGTTGTTAAGATCAAAGTGATCGGTGTCGGCGGCGCCGGCAATAATGTTATTAACCGTATGATCGATGCCGGTGTCGGCGGTGTGGACTTCATCGCTGTGAACACCGATAAGCAGGATCTGAATAAATCCGTCTGCAAGAATAAGATCCAGATCGGCGAGAAGCTGACCGGCGGCATGGGCGCAGGCTCCAAGCCCGAGATCGGCAAGAAGTCCGCCGAAGAGTCCCGGGCTGCCATTGCCAAGGCCCTGGAGAACACCGATATGGTCTTCATCACCGCCGGTATGGGCGGCGGCACCGGCACCGGTGCAGCTCCCATCGTGGCTGACCTGGCCCATGAGGCAGGCATTCTGACCGTCGGCGTTGTGACCAAGCCCTTCAAGTTTGAGGGTGCAAACCGTATGCGTCAGGCTGAGCAGGGTATTGCCGAGCTGAGCGAAAAGGTGGACTCCCTGATCATTATCCCCAACGACCGCCTGAAGTACGTCACCGATCAGAAGATCACCTTCTCCAATGCATTCGGCATTGCCGATGATGTGCTGAAGCAGGCTGTGACTTCCATCTCCGAGCTGGTTGGCTTCTGCAAGAATGTGATCATCAACCTGGACTTTGCCGACGTTTCCGCTGTTATGAAGGATGCCGGCCGGGCTCACATGGGCGTCGGCACTGCAGCAGGCCGGGAGAAGGCTGAGCAGGCTGCTACCGCCGCTGTTTCCAGCCCCCTGCTGGAGACCTCCATCAACGGTGCTACCGGCGTTCTGGTGAATGTTACCGGCTCTGCTGAGATGACTCTGGACGATGTGGAGACTGCTGCCGGTATCGTGCAGGAGGCTGCCAATCCCGATGCCAACATCATCTTCGGTGCCACCATTTCCGAGGACTTCCAGGACGAGATGCGGGTCACTGTCATTGCCACCGGCTTTGACCATGTTCCCGAATCCTATGTCAGCTTTGCGCCCAAGGCTGCTGCCGGCACCAAGCCCGCTGCCAAGTCCAGCGCTCCCAGCTTTGTTCCCGAAGACATCGATACTCCCGTTGCCGCATCCCGTCAGCCTGCAAAGCCCGCTGACATGACCGACATCGACGAGATCTTCAGCATCTTCAAGCGCTAAGGTTACGCTTATCTGCATCCCGGCCCAGAAAACGGGTCGGGATGCTTTGCTGTATTTCTTTTTACGGTGTCGGGAGGTAAGTATGGCAACAACGAAAGAGTATATGCTGTATGTTCTGGAACAGCTGTCGGAGGCGGCGGACGTGCGCTGCCGCGCCATGATGGGCGAGTATGTGCTCTACTACCGCGACAGGGTGATCGGCGGCATTTATGACAACCGGTTTCTGGTAAAGCCGGTTCCCGCCGCTGTTTCCAAAATGCCTGACGCCGCCTGGGAGCTGCCCTATGAAGGGGCGAAGGATATGCTTTTGGTGGACAGGCTTGAAGACAAAGCGTTCCTGAAGGAACTGCTGGAAGCCATGTATGAAGAGCTTCCGCTGCCTGGAAAAAAGAGAAAAAAGTGAGCAGACGCTTCCAAAGAAAAAACAGAAGGGAACCGTAGGTATGAAGATTCTCATTGTCAACGATGATTCCATCAGTGCCCCCGGCATTGCCATGCTGGCTGAGGCTGCCATGGAATTTGGTGATGTTTGGGTTGCGGCACCTGCACAGCAGTGCAGCGCCATGTCCCAGAAGCTGACCATCCATGGAGACATGCGCATGGAGAAGGTTGAGGACTTTCCGGTTTCGGTGCGCGTAGCGTATAAAATAGATGCGACTCCTGTGGATTGCGTGAAAATCGCATTGCGCTGTATCCTGGAAGAGAAGCCGGATTTTGTGCTTTCCGGCATTAACAACGGCTATAATGCCGGTTATGACATTGCCTATTCCGCCACTTTGGGTGCCGCTTTTGAAGCTGCCAGAAATGGGATCTCCGCGGCGGCCTTCTCCTGTGCGGGTGATGCGCATTTGGAAAAAGCAAAACCATATCTGGCATCCCTGTTGCGGGAGGTTCTGGAGGCGGACAACGAACCGGGGAAGGTATGGAATGTAAATTTCCCCGGAAGGGAGCCAAAGGGGATTCTGCGGGACAGAGCCGTGGCTCCGGTTTCCATGTACATAGAAGAATATGTTCAGACAAAGCAGCCGGATGGCTCTGTGATGCTGTCTGTCCGGGGAAAGCCGGTTTCCAATGACCTGATCCCGGAAGGAACGGATGCGCAGGCAGTCAGAGCGGGATATATCTCCATCGGCAGAGTCGGTATGCTGCTCTGACGGAAAGGATGAAAGGAGACGGCCATGGGCGCTTATGAAAATCTGGCGGTCAGCTACGACCGCCTGACAAATGATGTGGATTATGAAGCCACGGTGGATTTTTACTATGAGATCCTGAAACGCGAGGGGCTGCAACCCCGGACGGCGGTGGATCTGGCCTGCGGTACAGGCTCTGTAACGACGATCCTGGCCCAAAAGGGCCTGCAGGTCATCGGTGTGGACATGTCGGAAGAAATGCTCACGGTGGCAAGCCAAAAGGCCGGTGACATCCATCCCGCACCCTGGTTTATCTGCCAGAGCCTGCAGGAGCTGCACCTGACACGGGCTGTTGACATGGCAGTGTGCGCCCTGGACAGTCTGGACTATATTACCGACCCTCGTGACTGTAAGGAAGCCATCCGGCGGGTCTACAAGGCTCTGAATCCCGGCGGTATCTTTATTTTTGATGTGAATACCCCGGAAAAGCTCCGGGCCATGGACGGGCAGGTATTCCTGGATGAAGATGATGATGTCTACTGCGTCTGGCGGGGAGAATTTGACGAGCAAACCAATATCTGTTCCTACGGTATGGATCTGTTTCAGCGAAAAGGGGAACTGTGGGAACGGTCCTTTGAAGAACACTGTGAATATGCCTATTCCGCCGAAGAACTGGTGGAATATCTGAAAGCGGCGGGCTTTACCCATATCCGGGTCTATGGTGACCGCCGGTTTGAAGCTCCCGCAGACGGGGAGCAGCGAATCTATATCAAAGCTAGAAAGGGAAAACGCAAATGAAAGACTATTTGGTACGCGGCATGACCATGGACGGATTTGTAAAGGTCGTGGCCATCCGCTCTACAGAACTTGTGCGCCGGGGCGCGGAAATTCAGGGAACGACTCCCAATGCCACTGCCGCCTTTGGCCGCTGCCTGACGGCGGCCTCTATGATGGGCAATATGCAGAAGGTGGAAAACGGCTCCATGACGCTGCAGATTCGGGGCGGCGGCCCCATCGGTACCATCACCGTCGTATCTGATCCCCAGGGCAATGTCAGGGGCTGCGTCACAGAACCCAAGGTGCCTCTGGTGGAGAAATTCCCCGGAAAGCTGGATGTGGGCGCCACTGTGGGCACGGACGGCACGCTGACGGTGATCCGTGACCTGCAGATGAAGGAGCCTTACATCGGCTCCACAGAGCTGGTATCCGGTGAGATCGGAGATGACGTGACGGCCTACTTTGTACAGAGTGAGCAGACTCCTACGGCATGCGCACTGGGTGTGCTGGTGGACCGGGACATGAGCGTGAAGGTGGCTGGCGGTTATCTGGTGCAGCTGCTGCCCGGTGCCCCGGACGAGGTCATCGATGCTCTGGAAGCAGGTATCCAGCGGGCCGGCGCGGTGACGAAGATGCTGGAAGCCGGCATGACGCCTGAGGATATCCTGGGCCAGGTCTGCGGCAGTCTGGGTGTGGTGTTTATGGAGACCACCGAGGTTTGCTACAAGTGCTACTGCACCCGGGAGCGGGTGGAGAGCGCCCTGATCAGCCTGGGTAAGCAGGAACTGGCAGCTATTGCGGCAGAAGGGAAGGCTTTCCCCGTGGAATGCCAGTTCTGCGATACGGTTTACGAGTTCACTCCGGAAAATATCGAAGAGCTGATAAAAAACGCTTGACAAATTCCAAAAGCCTGCTATAATTGGTGGAGTCAGCACGAGAAACCTGCGTTGAGACAGGACTCAGAAAAAGTTGAAAAAAC
Source organism: Oscillospiraceae bacterium (assembly GCA_017398105.1). Next base: position 26,531 of record JAFQHF010000006.1, read on the forward strand.
TTGAAAAAAGTTCTTGACAAAACGAAGACTCTTGTGTATAATAAATCACGTCGCTGAGGAAAACACCTCGAGACGATTCGGGAGCATAGCTCAGCTGGGAGAGCATCTGCCTTACAAGCAGGAGGTCACAGGTTCGAGCCCTGTTGTTCCCACCACCAATCTGGCCCTGTGGTGCAGTCGGTTAGCACGCCAGCCTGTCACGCTGGAGGTCGACGGTTCGAGTCCGTTCGGGGTCGCCATAAAGTCGCAAATTTGCGCAAATGAGGAAGACAACTTCCTCATATGCCTCTGTAGCTCAGTAGGTAGAGCAGCGGACTGAAAATCCGCGTGTCGTTGGTTCGATTCCGACCGGAGGCACCAAATTTGCGGGTGTAGCTCATCCGGTAGAGCGCCACCTTGCCAAGGTGGAGGTAGCGAGTTCGAGCCTCGTCACCCGCTCCAAAAAGATAAGGAACGCAAAACGCGTTCCTTATTTCATACGGTACCGTGGCCAAGTGGTAAGGCAAGAGTCTGCAAAACTCTCATTCGCCAGTTCAAATCTGGCCGGTACCTCCAAACAAAAAACGACTTGTTTCGACAAGTCGTTTTTTGTTTGGAGAAATCAAGGACGGACAGATTCGAACCATTAAATGCAGATGTCCGGTGGACATCTGCTTGCCGTCAGCTCGATGGCAGCAACTCCTTAATTTTTCGTTCCATAGGAACGAAAAATGTAACAAATCTGGCCGGTACCGTGTTCCGATGATTGATATCTAAAGTGTTCACTAATAACAACGATTCGACATCTTTCGACAGAAAGATGTCGAATTTTTTATGTATGAAATTACAACCATATACTTTTTCATAATCTCGACGAGATAACCGATATTATCCTCCATTATTCTATTCGCACGATATGTTATTGTGTAAACAGGGAGGTTAATTATAGGAAGAATGATATTATTGAGGAGGTATAAAGTTGTACAAACTATGGACATCAAACAATAGCAGTAAAACAGAACCGTGTGGATGTATGAAACTTATGGTAGGTCAAATTATTCCGCAGACTACCACTATTCAAAAGGCAGTAATTGATGATATAATCAATGCAGTGGATGGATTTGAACCGGGAATAACTATGAGCAGTGCAAATTGGAAGCAATGGATTGCACAGCTGGATTTGTATACTTGCAAAGATTGCAGAAAGATGCATGGACAGGTTTATTCAGCGGAGACAATATTATGGGAGGGAGTGGATGGACCACCAGTTCACGATCGATGCAGATGCGTAATTAAAAAACTGATAGCTGTTGCGGCAGGATATGCAACTCGGAATGGATTTGAAGGTGCTGATTATTGGCTGCAAAAGTATGGTATTCTTCCTGATAAGTATATTGGGAAGAAAGAAGCGAAGACGTTAGGGTGGGTGTCCGTATTAGGTAATCTGGATGAGGTTGCGCCAGGTAAAATGATTGGCGGCGACATCTATCGAAACCGGAATGGGCATTTACCGCAGGCGGATGGAAGAATCTGGTATGAAGCGGATATAAATTATACTGGTGGTTATCGGAGCAGACACCGGATACTGTATTCCAATGACGGCTTGATTTTTGTAACATACGATCATTATGAAACTTTTGTTGAAATTGTGTAGGAGGTGTGTAACAGGTGGAAGAACGCGAATTAAGAAGGTTTAGCTTGGATTTTTCTGAGTGTAGATATCTGGGTGAAATCTATGCACAGATAAAGCGTGTGCTGGAATTACCCCAGTGGTGTGGTGAAAACCTGGATGCATTATGGGATGCCGTGACCGGAATGATGTACACTCCTGCGGAAGTAACTATTATCCCGAAAGTAAGAAGAAAAGAACTGCAGGAGGATGTGAAAGAAATCATTACGGTATTTCAGGAAGCTCAGGATGAATACGATGAAATATCAGTTATTGTTCTTGAAGATACAGAATAAATCAATGTTGAAACTTGCGAACGATAGTTTCAAATTTTTTCAGAGTTTTAAGATCATAAGGGTACAAAAAAGCTGCATCTAAAGTGTTTTCTTTTGCTTTGAACGATTTTGGAGCGTAGAAAGTATCCAAATACCAACAAAAATGTTAACACGCATTTTTTGATTTCCATAGATGCATCCCTCATAATAACAGGTGGAACCTTGTCTATACAGGATGGCAGCTCGATATATAACTTGATTTGCGGTGCCTTTTTTGAATTCTCATGGAATTTTCGAAAAGGGCACCGCTTTTTTATTGGAGTTTTCAAAAATTATCAAATAAATTTGAGCCGGACATTTTGGAGCAACTGCTCCAGGATGTCCGGCTTTTTTGTTTTACAGAAGGGAGGACGAAAAATGGCACAGTCATTAAAAAGGGCAAGCATAGCGCCGCCGTGCTGTAAGAAGAGAATTACACCAGAACGGCGTCGGTATGCCACTCCGCCTAAAGAGACAGAGAGAAAAGTATGCAGCAGATCCGAACTCTGCATCGGGTGCCCTTTTCCAGCGTCTGGCTTTATTTGCTGGGGCAGCGGTGAGGACTGTCTGCGGTCACGATATATGAAATTACAAAACAGGGAGGAATCGAAATGATCACAATAATTCTGTACCACCATACCTAAATTGGTGATCTGGGATTTTTTCATTTGCGATAATTATAACAAGCCACTGTATCTCGGTAAAGGATAGTCTGTTTCATAGTTTCGGCATAGATCGATAAATGCCTTTGCAGAAGTGGTCAGAAACTTCTCTTTGTGATAAATGATGTGGAACCGTCTACGAAAATCCATTCCTTCTACACGGACCGCTGTTACAAGCCCCCGCTCCAAGGGGCCTGTTACCATTCTGTGGGGAAGAACGGCGATACCAAGACCGTTGATCACAGCATTCACCAACGCAGTGGTGCTCATGGCTTCCCATAAGGGCTGTACACTGAACCCTGCGCTCTCGACTGCCCGGTCAAAAACTTCCCGGGTGCCGCTGCCCGGCTCACGGAGCAGAAATTTTTGTTGCTTGAATTCTTCAACAGTAAGTACCTGCCCGTTTTGGAAATTGCCATTTGCTGGACAGATTACGGTCAGGTGATCCTCCATGTATTCCTCTGAAAGAATGGAAGGATGGTGTGCCACACCCTCAATCAGGGCAAAGTCCAGTTCACTGGTGAGTATTTTTTGCTCCAGTTCATCAGAAGGAGCAACCTGAACATGGACTTCTGTGCCAGGATAGCGGTTGTAAAAAGCTTTGACATAATACGGTAGGAACTGGGAGCCGATGGTAATACTCGCACCTACCCGAAGCAGACCAAAGGAATCCCAATTCCGCATTCCTTTTTCCATATCTTCAAAAAGAGCTGAGATGTGAGAAGCATATTCCCAAAACCGCTGTCCTGCTTCCGTCAGTCGCAGCCTTCTTCCGATACGGTCAAATAGAGTAACACCGTAATATTGTTCTAATTCGCGGATAGCCAGACTGACTGCGGGCTGAGTCATGTGCATAGATTCCGCAGCTTTTGTAGTATTGCAACTGTTTTCGCACACAGAAGCAAATATCTTCATATGGCGTAGCGTCATAGATACACTCCTTTATACGATTATACTTATGATTTCAATTTAATTATATTATTTCCGTTCTTGAAATGCAAGCAGTATAATGAAGACAAAGGAGTGATTCATTTGAATAAAAAGTATCTGAAGCTGTTTACGTCTACCTTTCAACTCAGTGCTTGTACATTCGGCGGCGGATTTGTCATTATCCCTCTAATGCGAAAGAAGTTTGTGGAAGACCTGGGGTGGATAGAGGAACAGGAAATGATGGATCTGACGGCCATTGCCCAGTCTTCCCCTGGTGCTATAGCGGTAAATGCTTCCATACTGGTGGGTTATCATGTAGCCGGTATTTCCGGTGCATTGCTGACCGTGCTGGGAACAGTGCTGCCGCCGCTGATCATTATATCTGTTATTTCTTTCTTCTACCAGCAGTTTCGGGATAATGTGTTCGTGAATATGGCAATGACCGGTATGCTGGCTGGTGTTGCGGCTGTGATCTGCGATGTGGTCATCAATATGGCAAAAAGCATTTTAGAGCATAAACGGGTGATACCTGTACTGGTTCTGGTGGGTTCTTTTGTTGCAGTGCGCTTCTTTGATGTTAATATCATGGTTGTAATTCTGGTCTGCGGCATGATCGGTGCCTGGGAGACATGGCGGCGGGAAACACTGTATAAGGAGGCATTGGGAAAATGATTTATTTGGAACTATTCTGGAGTTTCTTTCAAATTGGTCTGTTCAGTATCGGCGGCGGTTACGCTGCTATGCCTCTAATCCAGCATCAGGTGGTAGATCTACATCTGTGGCTGACCATGACCCAGTTTGCTGATATCATGACAATAGCGGAAATGACACCCGGGCCCATCGCCATCAATTCTGCAACCTTTGTTGGTATCCAAATTGCAGGATTGCCCGGGGCTATTGTAGCTACTGTCGGTTGTGTATTTCCTTCATGTGTAATCGTTTTGACCCTTGCTTGGGTTTATTATCGCTTCCGTGGTCTGACGGTTATGCAGGGAATCCTTGCAGGACTGCGACCAGCGGTAGTAGCCATGATTGCTTCTGCGGGTATTTCTCTGCTGGTTATGGCACTTTATGGAGAACGGGTGATCCCCAGTGATATTCTTAGAATGGATTACATTGCATTGTCAATTTTTGCAGTTGCTTTCTTTATTTTGCGGAAATGGAAAGTCAGTCCTATGTGTATCATGTCAGGTGCCGGTGCAGTAGGTGTGTTATTGTACACAGTTTTCTAAAAAGGGGGAGTTTGGATGCGTTATACGTTGAAAGCTGGGATGCTTTATAAAGAAGACAGAAAGGAACCTCTCATTCGTATGAAGGGCGTGTTTTCCGGTCCGGAAAAAAGTATCTACCTTCCTGGGGAAGAAGGGATTCTTCGAACTGATATTCGCAGGATCCAGGCACCTCCTGGAAGAAGGTCAGATGTACGTTTTCGGGAGTATGTAATACTGGCTCAGGATGGCAGAAAGATTGCCAGTGGAAAACCGGATTACGCAGAAGGGGACGACCCGGAAGTAGTTGGCTGGCCTGTTTGTCGAATGCCAAGAGTAGATCATGCGGATGTAACGATAGATGGAAAAGCCTATGCTCTTGTTATGCACAACAGTCAAAACTATGGTTTGAAGGATGAAGCCGGTTATACTGTAGTTCAAATTATGCACAGGGGCTTGTGTGGCGGATGGAATATAGATACGGATGCGGATTTTTCTCCCGCCATCCTGTGCGGTTTGTTCTCTTTTTGCAGGTATATGGAGCAGGAAAACGAGTTTGTAGTTGTATGAGAACAGAGAAGAAACTTGTCTCGACTGCTCTAAAGATATCTGACTGCGGATTGACATAAACTACCACCCATGATATCATTAGAATATCTTAGAAAAAGGGTGAGATTATGGAAATTCTTGTTCTGTGTATTGCCTTTGGCGCATCTATTGTGGGTGCTATCTGCGGTATCGGCGGCGGTGTGATCATCAAGCCTCTGCTGGATGCTTTTGGAATTGCCAGTGTTGCGGAAATCAGCTTCCTGTCAGGCTGTACTGTGCTGAGTATGTCTTGCTATTCCGTAGTGAAGGCACTGGCTGCAAAGGAAAGTCTGGTGAAATTCCAGACCGGTACACCCCTTGCCATCGGTGCAGCCATTGGTGGTATTCTTGGTAAAAACCTGTTCTCCATGCTCCGTGCCATGGCGGCACAGCCGGAACGGGTGGGCGGCTATCAGGCAGTGTGTCTTGCCATTGTTACCGCAGCAACGTTAGTATATACGCTGAACAAAAAGCACATCAAAACCATGCAGGTGAAGAATCCTTTGGTTTGCATTGCGGTAGGTTTGACCTTGGGCATCATGTCCAGCTTCCTCGGCATTGGCGGTGGCCCCATCAATCTGGTGGTGCTGTATTTCTTCTTCTCCATGGAGACCAAGGAGGCTGCCCAGAACAGTCTGTACATCATTCTGATTTCTCAGATCACCAGCCTGCTGACAAGTATTGTTACTGCCAGCGTTCCTCAGTTCCATATCAGCTGGCTGATCGTCATGGTCCTTGGCGGTATTGGCGGCGGAATGGTTGGAAGAAAGCTGAACAAGAAGCTGAACACCGCAATGGTGGATAAGCTGTTTGCTGTGTTGATTTTGGTAATCATTGGTATCAGCTGCTACAATGCATGGCGCTTCCTCGGATAAGTGAAAATAATATATCAGGCGCACCGGATTAGCGATCGGTGCGCCTTTCTTTATTGAAATTACGACTGAATCGTTTTTTTGCACAATCTAAAGATGAGGCAAAGAATGTTAAAAACGACAAAGGTTTGGTAAAGAATGCGTTGGTCATATTGTGGCAAAAATTGGTATCTGCTATACTGAATAATGTCGAAAGTGCTAAGGCACAATCACGGAAATTTTTATTAAGAGGAGAAGATCATTATGAAGCGTATTCTGTCTCTGGTTCTCATCGTCGTTATGGTCGCAGCCATGCTCGTCGGCTGTGGCAGCAAGACTGAGAGCTGGAAAGTCACCTGCCCCTGGGCACCCTCCGGCGTTGCCTCCATGGTAAGCCAGAAGGTCGCAGCTAAGGCTGTCGATTACTCCGATTCCATCAACCTGGTTGCTGAAGCCATCAAGGGCGACGCAGCTACCGTCAACACCTGGATTGCTGACACCGAGGCTAACGATCCTGAGCTGGTTTTCGTTGGTGAGGGCCTGCTGTCCATCACTGAAATTCTGGACCCCGCCAAGATGCAGTTTGGCTACGAGGACTTCGTGTTCGTTGAGAACCTGTACTCCTCTGTTTTCGTTCTGTCCGCTGATGCAACTCTGAACATCAAGAGCATCGCTGATCTGGAAGCTTATGTCGCTGCCGGCAACCCCGTTTCCGTTGCTGTTAACGGCGCTACCGGTTCCGAGGCTTTCCTGGCTGCCGCACTGTTCGGCTCCATGGGCGCTGGCGACCAGCTGAAGCTGACTCCCTACCAGTCCGCTGCTGAGGCTGCTCAGGCTGTTGCCAAGGGCGAGACCAACTTCGCCGTTTCCCATCAGTCCCAGATTCTGGAAACCTATCAGCAGGGTGG
>JAFQHF010000131.1 GCA_017398105.1 Oscillospiraceae bacterium
CACGCAGAGTCCTATGCTGCCGGCGAATTGAAGCATGGAACCATTGCACTGATCTGTGAAGGCCAGCCCGTCATTGCCCTATGCTGCAATGAGGCCATTACGGAAAAAACCATGAGCAACATTGTAGAGGTAAAGGCTCGTGGTGCTGAGGTTTTGGCAGTAACTTTTAGGGACAATGCTAAAATCGTTTCCCTTGCAGATGATATGCTCTATATTCCCAAGATTCATCCCCTGTTCAGTGCAGCAGTGGAGATCATCCCCTTACAGCTACTTGCCTATCATGTAGCACGGGAGAACGGCTGCGATATTGATAAACCGAAGAATCTGGCAAAATCCGTAACTGTGGAGTGAGAAACATGACAAAATATATATTTGTAACAGGCGGTGTGGTTTCCGGTCTTGGCAAAGGCATTACTGCCGCTTCATTGGGCCGGTTATTGAAATCCAGAGGTTTGAAGGTTGCCGCGCAAAAGCTGGATCCCTATATCAACGTAGACCCCGGCACCATGAGTCCTTACCAGCACGGCGAAGTATATGTGACCGAGGATGGTGCGGAAACCGATCTGGATCTGGGACATTATGAACGCTTCATCGATGAGGACCTGAACAAATACTCCAATCTGACTACCGGAAAGGTCTACTGGAATGTTCTGAACAAGGAACGGCGGGGAGAATATCTCGGCTCCACCGTACAGGTCATTCCCCATGTGACCAATGAGATCAAGGAATTCGTCTACCGTGTAGGAAAACAGACCGATGCCGATGTGGTCATTACAGAAATCGGCGGCACCATCGGTGACATTGAATCCCAGCCTTTTCTGGAGGCGGTTCGCCAGATTTCTTTAGAGGTAGGAAAAGAAAACAGTCTCTTTATCCATGTAACTCTGGTTCCCTTCCTCCGTGGCTCCGACGAACACAAAAGTAAACCCACCCAGCACTCTGTCCGTGAGCTGCAGGGTATGGGTGTCAAGCCGGATATCATCGTTCTGCGCTGCGATGAACCCCTGGAAGACAGCATTTTCCAGAAAATCAGTATGTTCTGCAATGTCAAACCAGACTGTGTCATTGAGAATATTACCATCCCGGTTCTGTACGAAGCACCGCTGATGCTGGAAAAGCAGAATTTCTCCGGAATCGTCTGCCGGGAGCTGGGGATCAAAACACCCGAACCGGACTTGAAAGAATGGAAAGAACTCATAGAAAAGATCTATCACCGCAGCAGAATTGTCACCATTGGACTGGTGGGAAAATATGTTCAGCTTCACGATGCCTACCTGTCTGTCGCAGAAGCATTGCGCCACGCAGGATTTTCTCTGGATGCAGATGTGGACATCCGGTGGATCGATTCTGAAACGTTAACCTGTGAAACCTATAACGAGATTCTGGCAGGATTAGACGGTATTCTGGTTCCCGGCGGCTTTGGCAGCCGGGGTATTGAAGGTATGATTCTGGCAGCAAAATACGCCCGTGAGAATCATATCCCCTACTTTGGGATCTGCCTGGGTATGCAGATCATGGTCATTGAGTTCGCCCGGTTCGCTGGGCTGCAGGATGCCAATTCCGGTGAGTTTGCTCCGGATGCTGCCCATAAGGTCATTGATTTCATGCCCGGTCAGAGCGATGAGATCAATAAGGGAGGTACACTGCGGCTGGGTGCTTATCCCTGCACAATTGTCTCCAATACAACCATGCATCGCTGTTACGGTACCACGCAAATCAGCGAACGGCACCGGCACCGTTA
>JAFQHF010000078.1 GCA_017398105.1 Oscillospiraceae bacterium
AATTTGCTTCTAGCAATTAATTACTCAAGAATTTTCGTTGGCTGTTTGTATTCGCTCTTATACACGAACTCTTAAACAAATCCATAAATTTGTCCAAGGTGTTTAAGTTTGTCTTTACGTTATTCAATTTACAAGGTACAGACTTTCAAAGTTCGTTTCGCGCAGCCACTATTGCAACCGCAGCGAACTTTGATATATTAGCACATCTTGTCGAACTTGTCAAGAACTTTTTTCAAGTTTTTTCAAAGTTTTTCAAGCTGTCGCTGCGCTCCAAGCTTTCGCTTTTCATCACGCAACTTTTGTAGTTTATCACATTTCGTTTCGCTTGTCAAGAACTTTTTTCGTTTCTTTTCAAGTTTTTTCGAAGTGTGTCGTTGCGTTTCGTCACGCAACTTGATTATTATATCTCACGAACTTTAATTTGTCAAGAACTTTTTTCACATTCTTTCAAATTTCCGTTCATTTCGATATCTTGCTCGCCGCTCTCGCGGACAGCTTGCATATATTAGCACGGCAGTTCCGATTTGTCAAGCACTTTTTTACAAAATCTGACATCTGTTTTTGTGCGCTTTGTCTTATGGTTCTTTGTCCGCTCAAGACGGACAAATTCACTTACCGGCTGGACAAATGGCTGCTGATCTCCGTCAGGGCGTCCCCCGCATCCATGCAGGTCTCTTCTGACCGAGCCAGATCTCCGATGCTGACCACGCCGCACAGCTTACCGTTTTCCATGACTGGCAGCCTGCGGATCTGCTCCCGGCCCATGAGTCCCGCCGCCATGGCCGCATCCATGTCCGGCCGCCCTACGATCACCTTTGCCGTCATCACATCCCGGACGGTGGTTTTCCCCGCATCTTTTCCCGGCGCAAGGCACCGGGTCACAATGTCCCGGTCAGTCACCACGCCGCACAGCCGCCCATCGCTGCCGCAGACCGGCAGGACACCGATGTTGTAATGCTCCAGCATTCTCGATGCCGTCATTACCGTCTCCTCCGGATGGATGCGCACCACCTGATTGGTCATAATATCCCGCAGTTTCATAGAAAGTCCTCCTGTCGAAAAGGCATTTGCCTTCATTATCTCCCAGGTTTTCCTTTTCTATACAGAAGCCGGGACGGATATTTCCGTCCCGGCCAGCATGGCGAAAATCCCCTTTGGGGCTTTCCGCCAGCTTTTTGCAGTCTGCTGCGCGCACTCCTTGTGCGCCTTTGGCGCACAACTCGCACACTTGCAGCCTGAGAAGTGTTTTCGCCCACGTACACGCCGCGGTCGAAAACGGTTTTGAACTTTTTTCTGCTTGCGCAGAAAACTCTGCGAGGCTTTTTCTACAGTCTAACCGTGACGGATATTTCCGCCCCGGCCCTGATTTCTCATTACGCCAGATCAGTCGCCCAGCTTGATATTGATATCGCTGTCGCCGCCGAAGCTCATGTAAGGCTGCAGAGCCTGGGCCATGTGCATGGCGGGCATTGTCTGGATATACACCTTGCCCGGGCCGGTGACGCGGGTATGGAACAGGCCCTCGCCGCCCAGGAAGATATTCTTCGCGCCCCTGACCGTTTCGATATCCAGGGTGCAGCCTTCCGTCATGGCTGCCAGATAGCCGGTATCCACCAGGATACTTTCTCCTGCCCGGAGGGTATACTCCTTGCAGTGACCGTCGATCTCCAGAAAGACCAGGCCGCTGCCGGTGATGCGCTGCATGATGAAGCCTTCGCCGCCGAACAGGCCCTTTCCCATCTTCCTCTGGAAATACATGGACAGCTCCAGTCCCTTTTCCATGGCCAAAAAGCCCCGCTTCTGGACAATGATGCCGTTGCCGGGACTTACCTGATAGGGAATGATGGAACCGGGAAAGCTGGAAGCAAATGCGATCAGACCGGGGCCCCGCTCTGCGGTGTATTCATTCATAAAAATGGATTCGCCGGAAAACAGTCTGCCGAAGGCCTTCTTCAGTCCGCCGCCTGCATTGGTCTCCATGCGCATATTGGTGCTCATCCAGCTCATAGCGCCGCTTTCGGTACAGAGGGTCTGGCCTGCTTCGGGGTAGCAGATAAGGACAGGCAGATTGCCGCCTTCGATTTCGTATTTGATCATGGTCGGTTCCTCCTTATATATATTTGTAGGGGGCGGCCTCCGGACGCCCCGCCGGTAACACTGACATACTGACACCGTGCTGCGGGACGTCGAGGACGCCGTCCCCTACGCTGTTTTGTATTATTCCTTCACCAGCAGCTCCGCGATCTGGATGCAGTTGGTAGCAGCGCCCTTGCGGACCTGGTCGCCGCAGCACCACAGGCACAGACCGTTCTCATCGGTCAGGTCGGGACGGATGCGGCCCACGAAGACGATATCCTGTCCGGAAGTGTCCAGAGGCATGGGGTACTGCTTGTTCTTCAGATCATCCACCAGCTTGACGCCGGGAGCATCCTTCAGGATCTCACGGGCCTCTTCCACGCTGACGGGACGGTCAAAGTGCAGCTTTACGGAAATGGAGTGGCTGCGCATGACGGGAACACGGACGCAGGTGCAGGAGACATTCATCTCGGGCAGATGCATGATCTTGCGGCCCTCGAAGTGCAGCTTCATTTCCTCGCTGGTATAGCCGTCGCACTGCTCGCCGCCGATCTGGGGGATCAGGTTGTAGGCGATCTGGTACGCGAAGGTCTTGGCCTCCACGGGCTCGCCGGTGCGCAGAGCTTCCACCTGCTTTTCCAGCTCTGCCATGCCGGCAACGCCTGCGCCGGAAACAGCCTGGTAAGTAGAAGCCACCATGCTCTTGATGGGAGACAGCTTATTCAGTGCATTGACGGCAGTGACGGTGATGATGGTGGAGCAGTTGGGGTTGGAGATGATGCCCTTGTGATTCTTGGCATCCTCGGGGTTGACCTCAGGCACGATCAGGGGCACATCAGGGTTCAGGCGGAAAGCAGAGGAGTTGTCAACGAAGACAGCGCCGGCCTTGACGATGGCAGGAGCGAACTTTTCGGCGATGTCATTCTCGGCAGCGCCCAGAACGATGTCCACGCCCTCAAAAGCGGAGTCGCAGGCTTCCTGAATGGTCACATCCTCGCCCTTGAACTTAAGGGTCTTGCCGGCAGAACGGGCAGATGCCAGGGGAATCAGCTTGCCCACGGGGAAATTGCGCTCTTCCAGGATCTTCATCATTTCCTGACCCACGGCGCCGGTGGCACCCAGGACAGCAACGGTATACAGTTTCATATTCATTACCTCCAAAACATCAAAAATGCTGAATGATAAATGCTAAATGCAAAATTGGTCTCCCGAATTCTGCATTTAGCATTTTGAATTTTGCATTACTTTGTAATAAAGCTGTTGTACAGCACCCGGATGGCTTCCTTGAAATCCTTGTTGTCCACGCCGAAGATGATGTTCAATTCGTCGGGGCCCTGGTTGATCATACGGATGTTGATGCCGCTTTCGCCCAGTGCCGCAAAGATCTTACCGGAAATACCGGGACGGAAGGCCATCTTCCGGCCGACAGCCGCAACCACGGCAATGTTGTGGTGGACGGCCAGGGTATCGGGCTGAGCCTCCTCCTGGATTTCCGCCATGATGGTGTACAGTTCCTTCTCAATGGCAGAGGTGGGCAGGACCACAGAAACATTGTCGATGCCGTTGGGCACGTAATCCACGGAAATATTGTGGCGAACCAGAACCTTCAGAACCTTATACAGGACGCCAACCTGATTGCTCATGCCCTTCTTGCTCAGGGAGATAATGGAGAAATCCTTCTTGCCGGTGATGCCGGTGATGAAGCGGTCGGGATCGTGGTCGCCCTCGAAGGATTCCTGGATCATGGTGCCGGGGGCCTCGGGATCGTTGGTGTTGCGGATGTTCACGGGGATGTTCTTCTCACGGACGGGGAAGATGGAATCCTCGTGCAGCACCTGTGCGCCGGAATAGCTCAGCTCCCGGAGCTCATCGTAGGTAACTTCGGGAATGGCCTGGGGATCATCCACGATTCGGGGGTCGGCCATGAGGATACCGGAAACATCGGTCCAGTTTTCATATACGTCCGCATCCAGAGCAGCGGCAGCCAGTGCGCCGGTGATATCAGAACCGCCCCGGGAGAAGGTGTGGATGGTGCCGTCGGGCATAGCGCCGTAGAAACCGGGAATGACCGCGCCGTAGCCCATCAGGATCTGATGCTGCAGTGCTTCATAGGAATCCTTCTGGTTCACGGTACCGTCCATGTTGAACTTGACCCAGTCCGCAGCATCCACAAACTGGAAGCCCAGGTAAGCGGCCATCAGCTTGGCGGAGAAATACTCGCCCCGGCTGACCAGCTCTTCCTGAGAGACCTGCTTAGCCTCGATGCGCTTCTTCAGCTCCAGGAACTCCGGCTCCAGCTGCAGATCCAGACCCAGCTCATCCCGGATGTCCAGATAGCGGTTGGTGATCATTTCAAAAATAGGAGAGCAGTCCACGCCGTACTGAACGTGGGCATGGCACAGGTACAGCAGGTCGGTCAGCTTATGGTCACCGCTGAACCGCTTGCCTGCAGCAGAGACAATGACGACCTTCCGCTCCCGGTCAGCCATCAGAATGTCTCTGACTTTGCGGTACTGCCCGGCATCCGCCATGGAAGAACCGCCGAATTTGACAACTTTCATTTTCTTATCCTCTCTTGTTCGGAAATTGCTGTCTGTACACTGCAGGGCGGGGTCATGACCCCGCCGAGCAGGTAACGTTTTTTGCGTAGGAAAATACATCGCACAACGAAACAAATGCGATAAAACCATCCACAGAAATCATTGATGGCGGATCGGCGGGTTGGTACTCCGCGCAGCGAATCTGTAATACAGATATTGCCGGGAGCAATCATACAAACATTTATACGACCCCGCCCTACAGATTATTTTCCTGTCATTACGCCCGGATGGCAGCCACGAAGGCATCGGGATTTTCCTTCAGCCAGGCGTGCATATCGGCAACGGAAACAGCCTTGGTCACGACTGCGTTGCCCCAATTTTCTGCCACATCGCCCTGCCAGCTGCCGCGGACATACCAGGTCAGCTCTTCGGAGGTATCGGCTGCCACCTTCTCGCCGTAGGGAGCGTAGAAGCCCTTGCCCTCCAGAACATCCACCAGATCCTGCACCACATTATATGCAGTGGGATACCGGCCTGCGCCCTGGCCGTAGAAGCTCATGCGCTCGGAAGTCTCACCCAGGAAGGTGATCAGGTTGTAGTTCATGGGAACGGCAGCCTCCAGGTCGCCCTCCTTCACCAGGGTGGGCTGAACATAGATGCTGTAGCCGTCACCGATGCGCTTGCCGGTGGAGATCAGCTTGCAGACCAGACCGTGGGCCTTGAAATTCTCCACGTCCTGCGCCTGAATATTGCGGATGCCCGCCACGGGAACGGTGGCCTTATCCACAGTAACGCCAAAGGCGATGTTGGAGGACAGAATGACCTTATGCCAGGTGTCGATGCCGTCCACGTCGGTGGAGGGATTGGCCTCCGCATAGCCCAGCTTCTGAGCCTGCTTCAGAACGTCGGCATAATCCAGACCAAAGCGGGTCATGTTGTCGAGAATATAGTTGCAGGTGCCGTTCATGATGCCGCCGACTTCCAGAATCTTCTGGACACGGCGGGAACGCTCCAGCTCGGACAGCCAGCCGATGCCGCCGCCCACAGCTGCGGTGGAGCGGAAGGACACGCCCTTCTCCCTGGCCAGAGGCAGCAGTTCATCATAGAAGGTGCAGACCAGCGCCTTGTTGGAGGTGACCACATTCTTGCCTGCCTCGATGGCAGCGCGGACAAATTCATAAGCCGGATGCAGGCCGCCCATGGCTTCCACCACGGTATCGATGGAATCATCGCCAACGATGGCATTGATATCCTTGACGGATTCGGCATCGGGAAGATTGATATCTTCCAGGCACAGAACCTTCTTCACCTGCATATCATCCCGGGAAGTGGTGATCTCGTAAACGCCCCGGCCAACCACGCCGAAGCCCAGTAATCCGATGTTCATAGAAACATCCTCCGTTATTTTTGTAGATTTGGGCACTTCGCAGAAACAGATGTGCCCATCTCGAAAACACTTGCTTTTTTACGAAAAACAGTATATCATATACCTACTCAAATTTCAACTACGCCAAAAGGCAAAGGATTCGCAATGTTTTCCTGTCTTTTTGTGCAAATCGCAACAAAGAAAACGATTAACTGGAGGATCTTATGTTATATCATTCCACCCGCAGCGCACAGCCCTGCGTTGATTCCGCCCAGGCCGTTCTGGAAGGTCTGGCTCCCGACGGCGGCCTGTATATGCCCGTTTCCCTGCCTGCATTCGACTGGAAGAAGTGCCTGGAAGGCTCTTCCATGGATATGGCAACCATGATCCTGTCCGCCCTGCTGCCGGATATCCCCGATATGCCGGAGCTGGTCAGACGGGCCTACACGGGCAAGTTTGAGACCGAAGACCTGACCCCCACCGTGCCCGTGGGCGATTTCGGCGTGCTGGAGCTGTTCCGGGGCCCCACCTCCGCATTCAAGGATGTGGCCCTTTCCATGCTGCCCCAGCTGCTGACCGCCGCCAAGACTACAAAGGGTATGCAAAAGGATATCCTGATCCTGACTGCCACCTCCGGCGATACCGGCAAGGCCGCTCTGGAAGGCTTCCATGATGTGCCTGGTGTGCGCATCTGCGTGTTCTACCCCTACGGCGGTGTTTCCCAGGTTCAGCGGGCCCAGATGGTGACCCAGGAGGGCGGCAACGTGGCCGTCTGCGCCGTTTACGGCAACTTTGACGATGCCCAGACCGGTGTCAAGAAAATCTTTGCCGCCTGCCAGGGCAGAGAGCTGCCCTTCGCCCTGTCCAGCGCCAACTCCATCAACATCGGCCGTCTGGCCCCCCAGATCATGTACTATTTCCGCGCCTACCGGGATCTGCTGGATGCCGGTAAGATTTCCATGGGCGAGGAAGTGAACTTCTCCGTTCCCACCGGCAACTTCGGTGATATCCTGGCAGGCTACCTCGCCAAGCAGCTGGGTCTGCCCGTTGGCACGCTGATCTGTGCCTCCAATGCCAACAATGTTCTGACGGACTTTATCCGCACCGGTACTTACGACCGCCAGCGCCCCCTGCTGAAGACCACCTCTCCCTCCATGGACATTCTGGTGTCCTCCAACCTGGAGCGCCTGCTGTACCTGCTGAGCGGCGATACCGAACTGGTGGCAGGCCTTATGAAGCAGCTGAACGAAAACGGTTCCTATACCGTTCCTGCTGCACTGCTGGAAAAGATCCGGAGCGAGTTCTGGGCCGCCTACTGCGACGATGCCCGGGCTGACGAGATCATGGGCCGTGTTTATAAGGAACTGGGCTATCTGTGCGATCCCCACACCGCCTCCGGCTGGGCTGCCGCCGAGGACTACGTTGCCGAGACCGGCGACAAGCGGGCCATGGTGGTGTTGTCCACCGCTTCTCCCTACAAGTTCCCCGTGGCCGTGCTGACCGCCATCGGCGGCGACACCAGCGGCACCGAATTCGACCAGATGGAGCGTCTGTCCGCCATGACCGGCGTGGCCATTCCGAAGAACCTGGCCGGCCTGCAGGGCAAGGAAGAAAAGCACACCGGCGTCATCGAGAAGGATGCCATGCTGGAATATGTGCTGAGCCTGTAAGGATATTGTGCGCTTTTGTAGGGCGGGGTCATGACCCCGCCGACCCGCCATCGATGATTTCTATTGGATGGTTTTATCGTATTTTTAACATTTTGCGCTATATTTTCCTGCGCATATACTGCTACCTGATCGGCGGGGTCATGACCCCGCCCTACATTTGTATTTGGGAGAATAGAAAATGAAACGAGTCACCATCCGCGTGCCGGCTACCACGGCCAACCTGGGCCCCGGCTTTGATGCCTTCGGCTGCGCACTGAGTCTGTATACCGACGTGACCTTTGAGGAAACCGAGTCCGGGTTGGAGATCACCGGCTGCGACGAGGAATATACCGGCCCGGACAATCTGGCCTATACCTCCTACTGCGCGGTTCTTAGCACCATGAGCGAAGAGATCCGGGGCGTGAAGATCCATATCGATGCCCATATCCCCATCTGCCGGGGCCTGGGCTCCTCTGCTGCGCTGCTGGTGGCAGGCGCCATGGGCGCCAATGTGCTCCGGGGCAACAAGCTGTCCACCCAGGGTCTTCTGAATATCACCAACGCCATGGAAGGCCACCCGGACAATCTGGCCCCCGCCTTCTACGGCGGACTGACTGCCTCCATGGTGGACGGCGGTCTTCCTGTATCCGTCAGCTTTCCCCTGCACCCGGACTGGGAATTTCTGGCCCTGGTTCCGGACTTCGACCTGCCCACCACCCTGGCCCGCTCCGTCCTGCCGGAACAGACCAGCCGGGCGGATGCCATCTACAACATCGCCCACGGCGCGCTGGTTCTGAAGGCTCTGGAGCTGGGAGATGAAAAGCTGCTGCGCAATGCCATGCAGGACAAGCTCCACCAGAACTACCGCAAGAAGCTGATCCCGGACTACGAAAAGATCGAGGCTCTGGTACGGACCACCGGCGCAGCCTTCTGCCTGTCCGGCGCAGGCCCCACCCTGCTGTGCATCACCCAGGATCAGAAGCTGGAAGAAAAGCTGGCCCGGAAGCTGGATGCCATCACGGAAAAGAACTGGCAAATGCTGCCGCTTCACGTGGAATTCCAGGGCGCCCATGTGATCTGCGCGGAATAATTGCATACAAAACACTTGTAGAGCGGAGGCCTGTCTCCGCCGGTCAGTATAGAAACCCGAGCGTCCGCTATGCCGCTCAAAATTTCAGACTGTCCGGCGGGAACAAGCCCCCGCCCTACTGTTTCATTCAGAAAACCGCTGTTTCTTCTTCCTCTTTCAGCAATTCCGGATGCTTCAGCTGAATCCATTCCTTGATGATCTCTTCCGACAGCTGAGAAATGCTCCATTTTTTCTCCGCCGCGACCTGTGCCAGGATGCCTTTGATTTTGATATTGGTCCTGTATGTAATGTATTCGGTCTTTTTCATTTTTACATCACCCGTATACATGGTATACCTTTTTACTTGACGAAACCATAATTATCAGATATACTAAATATACGTAAAAAATGTTGCTTGCCTGTTTCGCAGAGTCCGGCTGTCGGGGTTTCGCTTATGGCGCGGTCATTCTCTCTCCCGGATGACCTGCCGAAGAGGGTCGGATAAAAAAGATTTCCGGTTGGAGTGCTGTCTTCGGAAGTTGCTGCATTTCGAGCAGGCGGGCGGTTCCCCTCGCCCGTCTCCATTTTAAAGAGAAACAGGCACATTCTAAGTAGTTACAAAAAAGCTGTTCAGAAAATTCTGAACAGCTTTTTTCATGTGGTATGGAAAAATACGTTACTCCACTTCCACCATTTCTTCCTTCAGCTCACTGCGGCGGATCAGGAAGCGGCGGATGGCAAACAGACCGGCAATACAGCCGATACAGGCCAAATTGCTCCAGGGATCGTCATGGCTCAGGACAACGTGACGGGTGATAGCCACAGTCAGAACCTCCAGAATGTTGGCGGGGGTGGTATCGATGAGCATTCGCACAAACTCCAGGCCAACCACGATGGTCAGCAGATTGTGCAGCATATGGTTCACATCTGCAAAATATTCGCCGCCGCTGGCAATCATATGGTAGATTTCCAGGCTCAATGCACCCAGCAGCGCAATAATCGTAAGCACTGCAATGAAACGCTCGATGTAATGCAGGGCCCGGCGAAACAGATGCTCCACCCGGCGATCATGCTTGGTCACCTTCTCAATATACGCCTGAATTTTCGGATCATCGGAATGGGGGACATGATTGCTCACTGGATATTCCTCCTATTTCTGTGATAATATATCATTATACACGATATTGTCCAAAAAGCAAAGATTTTTTTACCGTTTCTTTGGACATTTTCATCACAGCAGCTTCCGGATCAGCGGAATCCGCTTCAGGATCAGGCACAGTCCCAGGGTCATCAGCAGAACCGCCAGAGAAAATACCGCACTTCCCGGTACGCTGGCCAGGAAGGGCACCTGCACCGCCCGGGAGGACAGTGTCCAGGTGGGGATCACATGCAGCAGATAAATGCCCAGGGTATTGGCGGAAATGGTGCGGATCAGGGGCCTGTCCTGCTTCCAGTTCAGGCACAGCACAAACAGGCACAGCACATTCACCAGGGTAAACACCGTGTCATAGCCCTTCCAGACCACATCCCACAGCTGCTGCAGCATCCGGGAAAACAGAATATACATCACGCCCTGGATCACAGTGGAGACTGTCAGTACAACCAAGGCAATGCAGTTGCGTTTCCGGGCAGGAACGGCCTCGATCTTCTCCTGTACCGACAGCATGATGCCGCCCATGCAGAAGTACACAAAGGCATAGCCCGCGATCTTCTGGAAGGGATTGAAAATATTAAAATTATGTCCCGCGTAAACCATCCGCTCCTGCAGCAGGAACCGGCACAGCAGGGTGCGGATCTGATTGATCAGGGTATTTCCCATGGTCAAAAACGCACACACTGCCACGAAGCAGTAAAACGCCTTTTTATCATGGTCGTACGCCGCCTTCATCAGCGGGAAGAACACATGCACGCCTATCAGAGCGCCCATATACCAGATCTGGTTGGCCCACTCCCAGTTGGTCAGCTTATACCAGAAGGACTCCCAGGTAAGCCGCTCTCCGAACACCGGCTGCATGATCAGCGTCAGCACACTGCCCCAGAAAAAGCTGAGAAACACCATGCGGATCATCCGTTTCACATGCTTTTTCACATCCAGAGGTCTTCCAAACAGCAGGTAGCCGTTGCAGAAAAAGAAGATCGGTACGCAGGTGGCCAGCAGCGACCGGGGGAACACCGTCAGATAGGTACCCAGGTCGCTTTTCATAATGTAGTCGTAGGTATACAGAGACCCATGGAAAAACAGCACAAAATAGATGCCGATGCATTCCAGCAGATCGATATGCGTCAGTCGGGCAGGTGGTTTTAAAGAATTCGTCGGCATAGCGGCGGTATCCTTTCGGTTTTCTTTCTATTATATCAGCGCTGCGGTGGTTTGTAAAGCCGCCAACGGGTTCCCAAACCACCGTTTCGCTTCTTCGGCCCAATGTTTGTCATCCTGAGCGGAACGAAGGGAAGTCGAAGGATCTACGCATTTACGATATCCTTATGAAAAACGTTTTTGCGCAGACCCTTCGACTCGCTTACGCTCGCTCAGGATGACATTTTTGTGACTTTATGCCATCCGATGCGCTCTTACACCAGCTGATCGATTTTCTGTTCCTGGGCGGCCTTGACCGTCTGATAGAGGATGTTTGCCGCCTGGCTTCGGGTGATGGGAGTATCCTCGTCCTGCGCAAAGCTTTCCTGCGCAGAAAGATCCAGAGCATTTCGCAGCATCACCGCCACCTCGGCCCCGGTGATGGGTTCGTCAGCGCCGAAGACCTTCTGATCCGGCAGCCCCGCCGTCAGGCCCGATCGGATGGCAGCCGCCAGATAGGGCTGCAGCCAGACGGGGATCTCATCGGTATAGCCGGTACAGGCCAGTTCCTCCTCTTCCGGGATATCCAGAGCTTTCACCAGCATGGCAACAAATTCCCCACGGGTCACTTCCTTGTCCGGCCCGAAGCAGGCCGTCTGACCCAGACTCTCCCCCACAAAAATGCCGCTGTGGCGCATCCACTCCGCTGCGAACCGGCAGTCTCTGCCCAGGGTATCCGTATACTGGGCCGCATCCGTCGGCTTCAGGATGGTAATGGTAACGGTAGCCTCCCGGGAAATTTTTCCGGCAGGGTCGGCAGCCGTATAGACAAAGGAATCCACACCCACCTTATTCTTCTTCGGTGTATAGGTGAAGGAGCCGTCCGAGCTGATCTCCACGGTGCCCCGCCGGGGCTGACGGGTGACGGTGAAGGTCATGGCCTGTCCCTCCGGGTCGCTGACCTTCAGCTTTGCGGTATTGGGAAGGTTTTTGTAGGTCTCCATGGCAGAATCCTCCGCCACAGGGGGCTTGTCCTCCCTGCCCCGGATGGACAGGGTCATCACAGCACTGTCGCCCACAAAGGTCTCGCAGATGGGAAGATACGTCAATTCCACCGTCCGGTCAAATTCCGACCGCAGAGGAGTGACGGTCATCTGCCCCAGCTGCTCGGCTGTCAGGATATCTCCCTCCATGAGAATGCGGTTTCCCAGCTGCAGCAGCCCCAGTTCCTCCGGCAGTCCGGTGATGCAGATCCCTTCCAGGGACATTTCCCCGGAAAAGTCCTCTGCCGAAAAACAATAGGTGCTGTCGCAGTCAATTTCCGCTGCCGCCGCAGGCACGGCCAGCCCCAGCACACAGCCCGCTGCCAGCAGAGCGGAAAGAATACGGTTACGATACATGATGCTCTTACCTCCAATTTTTGAGTTCGGAGGTAGTGTTTGCCAAAGTAAGAAAAATATACACATAAGTGTAGGGCGGGGACAAGCCCCGCCCTACACTTGGATCATTCGATTCTGTAGAGTTTTTTTCCGTTCTCCACGGTAATGGCATGGACTTCTTCCACCGTCAGGCCCCGGATTTCTGCCAGCTTCTCTGCCATGCGGTAGAGCTTGCCCGGGTCGTTCCGTCTGCCCCGGAAGGGCTCCGGTGCCATATAGGGGCAGTCCGTCTCCAGCACGATCCGCTCCAGCGGGATGGAGGATGCCACCTCCACCGCCTTGCGGGCATTTTTGAAGGTCAGCACGCCGGTGAAGCCGATGTACCAGCCCCGCTTTACCAGCCATTTTGCCATCTCTGCCGAGCCGGAATAGCAGTGGAACACACCCGTCACATTGGGGAATTCCTCCACGATCTTCATGCCGTCCTCGTGGGCTTCCCGCTCATGGACGATGACCGGAAGCCCCAGTTCATCGGCCAGGGCCATCTGCATCCGGAAGGCTCTCTGCTGGATCTGCCTGGGAATGTCTTCGTAATGGTAATCCAGGCCGATCTCGCCGATGGCCTTGATTTTCGGGTTCTGTTTACATAACGCCCTGTATTCATCCAGAACCGCCTCCGTTACCTCGTCCGCCGCATCCGGATGGGAGCCCACGGCGGCATACATATAGTCATAGCGCCGGGAAAGCTGGGATGCGTTCCGGGAGGATTCCAGACTGCAGCCGGGATTCATCAGCAGGGCTATGCCCTTTTCCGGCAAATTTTTCAGCAGCGCTTCCCGGTCGGCATCAAAGGCATGGTCGTCCATATGGGCGTGGGTATCAAATAACATAGCAGTCTCCTTTACAGGGCATCAATGATGTTGGGGTCGTCGCCTTCATCCAGCCAGGGATTTCGCTTCAGCCGCAGCGCAAACATGGCAATGCCGATCACCAGCACCACCGCTCCGCAGAGGGTGAATACAATCCGGGAAGCTGTCAGCGGCGCAAACACCAGCCCCACCGCAGCGATCAGCAGCGCAATGCCCATCAGGGTGCTGTCCTTGCGCATACAGTTTCCGCCCTCAATGGCCAGCAGCACACCCAGGAACCGGCCGATATTCTTCGCCAGCAGCAGGGGCTGGGCCAGAAGCGAGGAGCCGATCATCAGACAAACCACCGCCCAGATGCCCTTGGACACCCGTCCCCGGGAGGCCGTCACCGCACCGATCACACAGCCTACACCGGCTGCCGTCAGAATCCAGCCGATGACTTTGGCAATGAGAATGGACGCGGAATCCGGGCTTAGCATCAGCAGCAGGCCAAACAGCATCAGCGTCACCGGCATTCCAAACCGGTTCAGCAGATTGGAGAATTTCATTTTTTTCACAGGGATTCACCTCTTTCTTCCCCTTACTATACCCGTTTTTGGCGTGGGTGTCAATAAGTCCGCAAGTGATCATTTGATGTACTCATCCCGTAGGGCGGGGTCATGACCCCGCCGACCCGCTGCCGAGAATTGCCATGGTTTCTATGATTGCATTTGTTACATTACGCATTATTCTTTAACTGCGCAGTTTCGCAACCTGATCGGCGGGGTCATGACCCCGCCCTACAGGGCATATCGCTGCATCGTTATCTGTTATTCCATTCGCAAAAAAGCTCCCGGAAGGCGAGCCTTCCGGGAGGTTGGACTATGTGTGCCTATTCAGTAATCCGCCAATCAAACGCCGAAGTAGCGCTTTGCGTTGTTGGAGGCGATGTCCTGAACCATCTGGCCCAGAGCAGCCATATCAGCGGGATACTCGCCGTTCTCGACCCAGCCGCCGATCAGGTTGCACATAATGCGGCGGAAGTACTCGTGACGGGTGTAGGACAGGAAAGAACGGGAGTCGGTCAGCATGCCGATGAAGTTGCCCAGCAGACCCAGGTTTGCCAGGGAAGTCATCTGCTCGATCATGCCGGTCTTGGTGTCGTTGAACCACCAGCCGGAGCCGTGCTGAATCTTACCGGGAACCTCGGGGCCCTGGAATGCGCCCAGGAAGGTGCCCAGCTGAGCGTTGTCGCCGGGATTCAGGGAGTACAGGATGGTCTTGGGCAGCTCGTTGGTCTCGTACAGGTTGCTCAGAACCTGAGTCAGCTGCTCGCCGGAGTCGGTGATGGCGATGCAGTCGAAACCGGTGTCGGGGCCCAGCTTCTTGAACATGGCAGCGTTGGTGTTGCGCAGGCAGGAGAAGTGGATCTGCATGACCATGCCGTGCTTGGCGTACTGACGTGCGCAGTGCAGCAGCAGAGCGGTCTTGTAAGCGTCGATCTCAGTCTTGGTAAGTTGTTCGCCGGCCATGCCCTTCTTGAAGATCTCAGTCAGCTCTTCCTCGGTAGCCTCCACGTAGGGAACGTAGCCCAGGCCGTGGTCGGTAGCCTTACAGCCGTGGTCAGCGAAGTACTGGATACGCTGAGTCAGGGCCTTCTTAACGCACTTGATGCAGTGGAACTCGAAGCCGACGACTTCTTCCAGCTTGTGCATGTACTCAACGAAGGTAGCCTTCTCGATGTCCAGAGCCTTGTCGGGACGGAAGGAGGGGCAAACCTTGGTCTCCATGGTGGGATCGGCAGCGATCTTTGCGTGCCACTCCAGAGAGTCGATGGGATCGTCGGTGGTGCCGACCATGTAAACGTTGGACTGCTTGACCAGGCCGCGGGCGGTCATGGTGGGGTCATTCTGCAGCTTATCGTTGGCCAGATTCCACACTTCCTCAGCAGTCTCGCCGTTCAGGACGCCGTAGTAGCCGAAGTAGCGCTGCAGCTCCAGGTGGCACCAGTGGTACATGGGGTTGCCGATGCACTTGGGCAGAGCTTCAGCAAACTTCTGGAACTTCTCACGATCGCTTGCGTCGCCGGTGATGTACTTTTCCTCAACGCCGTTGCCGCGCATGACACGCCACTTGTAGTGGTCGCCGCCCAGCCAAACCTGAGTGATGTTCTCGAACTTGCGGTCCTCCCAGATTTCCTGGGGGTTGATATGGCAGTGATAGTCCAGAATGGGCATCTTGGATGCGTAATCGTGATACAGGACCTTAGCGGTCTCGGTGGACAGCAGGAAGTCCTTATCCATAAACTGCTTCATGGGAATCAACCTCTTTCAATTGTTATTTGAGTCATGGCAAAAATCCACAAATCATCGTAATTATATTATACAAGGAATCACACGAAATGCAAATCATTTTTTGTGATTTTGCAAAAAATTTGGTTCCGGATCAGAACCAGTCGCCGTAGCCCAGCTTCACCAGATTGTCGTGGCTGATCTTCACGGATTCCAGAGGCTTGCGGTCGTAGGTCATGTCCTGCTCGATGAAGAAGAACTCGCAGCCGCAGCGCTTGCCGGCTTCGATGCACTCGGCAATGGGCAGGGAGCCTTCGCCAACCTCAGCAAATTCCACGATTTCATTCAGATTGTCAGAACCCATACCCAGCTTGGCAAACTTGGGTCCATTGATGCGGTAGTCCTTCAGGTGCAGCAGGCGGACGCGGCCGTCGAAGCTCTCGATGACCTTGACGGGGTTAAAGCCGCCCCGCTGGAGCCAGTGGATGTCCAGCTCAAAGCCATAGTATTCGCCATGATCCTTGAGGATTTCCAGAACAGTCTTGCCATTGTGCATGGACAGCTCAAAGTGGTGGGTATGGAAGTACAGGTCGATGCCGTTTTCCTTCAGCTTCTGACCTACCGCGTTGGTCTTGCGTGCGTATTCGGCTGCGGCTTCATAGCTGCCGCAGGCTTCAGCGGATGTGGAGCCAAGGCGGACCGCCGTGCAGCCCAGAGCCTTGCAGTCGGCTACGATCTTGTCGAAATTGTCCCGCAGATTGTCAAAGAGCGCATCCCACTGGTTGCCCATGGGCTCTAGCATGGCGCTGATGGCACTGACCTGGATGCCAAAGTCTTCCCTGGCCTTCAGCAGCAGATCGATATTTTCCTGGTTCATCAGAATCTGGCTGACCTCAATGTGGTGGATGCCAATTTCCGCCACCTGCTTCAATGTCTCATACAGGCCGATCTCGCGAACCGTTGCGGCCACAGTACTCATCTGCAGGCCGATCTTCGGATTTCCCATAATCATTCTCCTCTGTAAAAAATGTCAGGCAGGGCAGATCCTGTCCTGCCCGGTGCGGCAGAAAAACGGCCCGCCGCGTTTATGCGCAGCGGGCCGCAGCCTAAGTAAATTTCAGCTGTTCTGGAAATTAGAACCAGTCCTCGTAGCCCAGGGAAACCAGGTGAGCGCGGGAATCCTTCAGGCAGTCGAAGGGATCGCGGCCGTAGGAGTCGTCCTGCTCGATCAGGAAGTACTCGGCGCCGCCGGCCAGACCAGCCTCGATGCAGGCCTTCAGGGGCAGGGAGCCTGCGCCCAGCTCAGCAAAGCGGACGGGCTGTGCGAAGAAAGCGTTGGCGAAAGCCTTCATGTCGAAGCCCTTGCTCATATCGGGCATCTCAACGTTGGCGATCTTGTAGTCCTTCAGGTGCAGCAGACGGACGGAGCCTGCGTACTTCTTGATGAACTCAACGGGGTTCTCGCCGCCGCGGTGGATCCAGTGGGTATCCAGCTCGAAGCCCATGTGAGGAGCGTTCTCGCGCAGGACGTCCAGCAGGTACTTGCCGTTCTCCAGCTTCATGAACTCGATGTGATGGTTGTGGTAGTACAGGTCGATGCCGTCTTCCTTCAGCTTCAGGCAGTACTCTTCAGCTTCCTTAGCGAAGTCGATGCACTTCTGCACATTGCCGATGGCGTTCATGGGCATCATGCCGATCCGGAACATATCGCAGTTCAGGGTGCGGGCATCGTCGATGTACTTCTTGTAGTCATCGGGATTGCTCAGGTATTCGCCGGGCATGCCGGGAACCATGGGGGAGATGGAAGCGGTCAGGGAGGAGATGTTGAAGTTCAGCTCGTCGATGGCCTTACGGAAGCCGGCAACGTTTTCCTTGGTCATGGGGACCTGGGAAACTTCTGCGCAGTGGAAGCCGATGTCGGTCAGCTTGCCCATAACCTCGAAGGGCTCAAAGCTGGGCATCTTGGCAGGGGCGATGGTGGACATCTGAACGCCGATCAAACCTTTTTTGCTCATGGGAATACACTCCTTAATTCATATTTAGTGTGGTAATATCACTGTAGGGCGGGGTCATATGAACTATTGTATGATTGCTCCCAGCAATCATCAGAATTGATGATTCGCTGCGCGGAGCACCACCCCGCTGGCGCACTTTCGTAATGGACCAGGTTGCATTTCTGCTGAATGGAATATTTTTGTATTCTCTTCAGCCGGAAAACATCGTTGCCTGGTCGGCGGGGTCATGACCCCGCCCTACGCTTGCGTTAAATTACACTTCCACCAGCCGTCCGGTATTGGAGGAACGGAAGATGGAGTCCATCAGCTTGACGATCATAGCGCCTTCGCTGATGTGGATGTAGTCATCGGTATTGTTCTTGACCGCATTGTAGAAACGGGCGATCAGGCGGGTGTGGGAAGCACCGTAGTAGAACTTGATGCCTTCCAGCTTGGGAGCCTTGCAGATCACGGTACGGGAGCTGTCGGCTTCGATCTTATACAGGGTGTTGTCCTCGATGTGGAAGACGCCCTTTTCCATGGCAACACGGATCTGGACGGATTCGTTGGTCCAGTTGTTGTTGGTAGCGAAGAACAGGCCGTTGGCACCGTTGGCAAACTCCAGGCGGGCGATGATGTCGCCTTCCACCTCGACCTCGGGGTACTCGTTGGTCTGGCCGACCACAGCGTGCAGCTTCTTGATGTCGCCGCCCAGGAAGTACAGCAGATCCAGAGTATGCAGGGACTGGTTGATCATGGAGCCGCCGCCGGCGTACTTCCACTTGCCGCGCCAGGGCTGGGTATCGTAGTAGGTCTTGTCACGGCGCCAGGGCACGAAGCCGCGGATGCCGATGATCTTGCCGTACTCGCCGGATTCGATGATCTGCTTCAGAGCCTCGGTGGTCTCGTTCATACGGTTCTGCAGGCAGACACCGATCTTGACCTCGGGGTGGGCTGCTTCCAGAGCGCAGAACTGCTCGGCTTCCTTGGAGTTCAGGGCGATGGGCTTTTCGCAGAAGACGTTGAAGCCCATTTCCACCAGCTCCTTGGTGACGGGGTAGTGCAGGTAATGGGGCAGCAGATTATGGATGACGTCGGGCTTGACTTCCTCAGCCATCTTCTTATAGTCGGTGTAGAACTTTACACCTGCGGGAACCTTGGCAGCCAGCTCTTCGTTGATGTCGCAGATGGCGACCAGCTCCATGCCGGGGTTGGAGGCGATGGCATCGATATGCACGATGGAAATGGTGCCAAAGCCCACGATTGCAGCCTTCATCATAGCAAATTCTCCTTATAGGGCCGAAACCCACGGCGGCTGTGCCGCCGTGGGCCGGAAATCATGTAAAAGAACTATTCGTTAAGAATTAGTCACGGACAGGGAACTTGCCTTCAGCAGCGATCAGCTTGTTCAGCTCGGCGTTGTACTCTTCCTCGTTGCAGGGGTAGGAGACGGTCTTGCCGGTCCATGCGGACAGCTGGGAAGCGTTGGCCAGACGGACGCCCATGATGCCGTCAGCGCCGGGAGCCAGCAGCTCGGTGCCGAACAGGACGTGGGAAGCGAAGTTGGCCATAACGGTGCCGTGCTGGACGCCCCATGCATCGTTGTTCTCGAACTCTTCGATGTCGTACAGGCCGCCGCCGGAGGAGTTGGAACGAGTCAGCATAGCAACAGCCATCATATCCATGGTGGCGTTCATTTCGGGCTCGGACTTGTGCATCTTGTAGACGGTAGCCTTCTGGGAGTTCTCGACGACGATCTTACCGGCGGAGAAGTCGATCTCCAGACGGTCGGTGCCGATAGCGTCGTGGGTGCAGGTGATGAAGGAGCCGGTAGCGCCGTTGGCGTACTTGGTAACGATGGTGACGTCGTTCTCAACGCCGATGTTACGGTGTGCACCGTTGATGTTCACGGAAGTGACTTCCACGGGAGTGCCGCAGATCCACTGCCACAGGTCCAGCTGATGGGGAGCCTGGTTGACCAGGACGCCGCCGCCTTCGCCGCCCCAGGTTGCACGCCATGCGGACTGTGCGTAGTAGGAGTCGGGACGCCACCAGGTGTTGATGATCCAGTTGGAGCGGCGGATCTCGCCCAGCTCGCCGGAAGCAACGATCTGGCGGATCTTCTGGTACAGCTTGTTGGTTCTCTGGTTGAACATGATGCCCAGCTTCACTTCGGGATGAGCAGCTGCGCAGTCCAGCATCTTCTGAACGTCGGAAGCGCGGACACCGGCGGGCTTCTCACCGATGACATGCATGCCATGCTCCAGAGCGTAGATGGCGATCTCGTGGTGCAGGTAGTGAGGAACGGTGGTGATGACAGCGTCAACGTTGCCGGAAGCGATCATTTCCTTGTAGTCAGCGTAGACGGGGATGTTGGGGAACTTGGCAGCAGCAGCCTCGCGCTTAGCCTCGTCGATGTCGCAGATAGCGCCCAGCTCGCAGTGAGCGGGAATTGCAGCAGCGGGGAAGCCGGGGAAAGCAGGGGTGCCGGTCAGAATGTTGACATAGGAGCTACCCTGTGCGCCGAAGCCGATGATACCATAACGAATCTTGTCCATTTTGCATTTCTCCTTACTTGTTGTAAAAATTTTACAATTTTATTTCTGGCTCCATGGGAGCCTTACTTATGGATTCAACTGTCATTCCGAGGAGGGCAAAGCCCGACGTGGGAATCTCCTGCAAATTTCCGGGAGATTGCCACACCAGCGTGCGCGCTGGTTCGCAATGACATGCAGGATTTTAGATAGCCTTCAGAACCTCGCACAGGGCGTTGTACTGCATGGCGTAGCCTTCAGCACCGTCCTTGGCCTTGTTCTCGGAGATGACCTCGGTAGCGTCCACAACTTCCAGGCTCTGCAGAGTTGCGAACAGAACCAGGTGGGGCTCCAGGGTCAGGAAGCCTTCGTAGCCGTCTTCACGGATGGCCTTCTTCAGGATTTCGGGAATCTTGCCGTCGCCGGTGGCGCAGACAACGTTCTCGTTCTTGCCGGCCACTGCATCCTTGATGTGGATGTAGGCAACGTGCTCCTTCAGCAGCTCCCAGCACTCGACGGTGTTCTCGCCGCACTGCACGAAGTTAGCGAAGTCGAAAGCAGCCTTGAAGTTGGGGGAAGCCAGCTCATCCAGGATGACCTTGCAGCGGGAGCCGATGTCGCCGTAGATGTCCTTCTCGTTCTCGTGGATCAGAACAACACCGTACTTGGCAGCGATGTCAGCGAAGCCGCGCAGCTTCTTCAGGACTTCGTCCTTCCACTCATCAGGGTTCTTGTTCAGCATCCAGAAGCTGAACATACGGATGTACTTGCAGTCCACCAGGTTGCAGATCTGGCACAGGGTATCCAGCTGAGCCAGCTGCTTTTCGTAAGCGGCCTCATCATCGATGTCGATCTTGCCGATGGGGCTGCCCAGAGAGGAGACCTTGACGCCGGCGGCATTCAGCCGGGGCAGGATGCTCTCCTTAAACTCTTCTACGGTGTAATCTGCAATGCCCTTGCCGTCAGCGGCGCGCAGGCAGATGTACTCCATACCCAGTTCCTTGACAACCTTCAGCTGAACGTCCAGCTGGGGATCGATCTCATCGGCAAAGCCGGAGATAATGATTTTCTCAACCATGGGAATCGTTCTCCTTCCTTTTTTCGGTTTTCACAAAAACCGCAGGTGTTTTTTATGCACATTGTACAATTGCATAAGTTCCAATGGGCATAGTGACACCTTTTTGTTCACGTTTACCATGATAGCATATTTTTTTGCAAACTTCATTGTAAATGTTGCTTGACACATTGCAAAACTTGCTATATGCTATATTCAACCTGATTCGTAAGTTTTTTTCTATGGAGGTTTTCCATGCCTGCAAAAACACAGCGTTTTGAGACCCGCCAGCACATGAAGAACAACACCTTTGAGATCTTCCGCTACCGGGACGACTATCCCAAGGAGGTGGCCCTGCACCACCATGACTTTTATGAGATCTACTTTTTCCTGTCGGGAAATGTACAATATAATGTAGAGAGCCGCAGCTATCTGCTGACGCCCGGCGACGTACTGCTCATCAGCCCCATGGAGCTGCACCAGCCCATGTTCGGCAGTGAGCACCGCAGCTATGAGCGGATCGTGCTTTGGATCGACAAGCGGTTTCTGGACGGCTTCAGCATACCGGGACAGGACTTCACCCAATGCTTCGATACCTCCGCACCGGGACATACCAACCTGCTGCGTCCGGAAGGCGTAGCCCGGCAGTTTCTGACGTTCCTGCTGGAGCAGCTGATCTCGGAATACACTTCCGACGACCAGTATCAGGAAATCGCCTCCATGACTTATCTGGCCCAGGTGCTCATCAGCCTGAACCGTCTGGCCCGGCAGAAAAAAAGTGAGGAAGATTCTGTCCGCGCGCCGGACTCCAGCGTGTACAATGTGCTGGGCTATATCAACGACCATTACAGCGAGGATCTTTCCCTGGACTATCTGGCAAACAAATTCTTCATCAGCAAATACCATCTGTCCCGGGAATTCCAGCGGCTGGTAGGCACCTCCGTCCACCGCTACATCATCCAGAAGCGGCTGGTCATGGCCAAGCAGATGCTCAGCGAGGGGCGGCCCTCCTCGGAGGTATACCAGCACTGCGGCTTCGGAGACTATTCCAATTTCTACCGGGCCTTCAAGGCGGAATACCAGATCAGTCCCAAGGACTACGTCCTGCTGCTGAAGGAATCCGCCTACCGCGCCGACCCCCTCCCCCATCGCATCCGGGAGCGGATGGCAAAGGAATAACCGCAGGATAATAAATGTAGGGCGGGGTCATGACCCCGCCGGGCAGTCACGAAACCTGAGTGGTAAATACCCAATGCTCAGGCACCGGAAATGCCCGGCGGAGGCATGCCTCCGCCCTACAATATTGTTTTTTATACTAGTTTTTGTTAAAAAGCTTTAAAAGCTTTTTATAGCACCGAAGGTGCGTCAAAAACTTTATGAGACGTGATTCTATGATTTTCTTTTTCGAAAATCATAGAATCGGCAGCGCAGAAAGCGATGCCTTTTTATTTAAAATTGAAGATTTTAAATAAAAAAGAGTATTACTGCCCCTCCCGCAGTCTCTGTTTGACGATGTTGGCCAGCCGCGCGATGAATTCGCCGTTGGTGGGCTTGCCCTTTTCCGGGTGGACGATGGAGCCGAAATAGTGGTTCAGGATATCCAGATCCCCCCGGGTCCAGGTCACCTCGATCAGGTGACGGATGGCCCGCTCCACCCGGCTGGCAGTGGTATCGAACTGGGCTGCCAGCTGGGGATACAGCCGGAAGGTGATCTGATCGATGAACACCCGGTCCTGAATCACCAGCAGCACCGCCTGCACTGCATAGGGGTGGCCCAGCAGATGATCCGGCGCCCCCAGCTCCAGTAGAATCTGGCGGATCTGGTATTCCGGGTCCAGAAACGCCCCCCGGGAAGGCCGCCCCTGAAGCAGATACCGGATCTCCTCCCGTGCCTTTTTCTTCGTCTCCTCGTCGCAGGCGGTACACAGCCGCATCAGCGCATCAACCTGTTTTTCCAATGGTGTCATATGCAAAATCCTCCTTGAGATAAAATTACGAAGCGTTATGTCCAATAAAGCGGACGGTATTTGTGATATCGTAACGGTACTGTACAGAGCCTCCTCCGTCCGGGCGGCTGCCCCCTTCGGGGAATATTTCCTGCCGTATAGTTGACTTAAGTAATCTGGTATGCTATAATACCATTGTCGAAAGATGAAAAACAATCGAGATAGATTACTTAAGTAGCTCGTTTGTTCGCATTATAACGCTACTTAAGTCACTTGTCAATCCACAAATTGACTACTAAAGTAATCTTCTGCGAAATGCACAAAGCGTTAGGGGGAACTTTTGTGTTTTTTAACAGATTGAAGGCATTGTGTGACGAACGGGGCATCAGCCCTTACAAGGCCTGCATGGACATCGGCCTGAACCGCTCTGCGGTGGCCAAATGGAAAACCGGCGGTCAGCCCAACGGCACCACCGCCGCGAAGCTGGCAGAATACTTCGGTGTCACCACCGACTATCTGCTGGAACAGACAGACGAAAAAAATACACCCGCTGGGTTCCAGCGGGCGGTTTCTGATGACGATATCAAATTCGCGCTCTTCGGCGGCGACGGAGAAATCACCGATGCCATGTACGATGAGGTGAAGAAGTTCGCCGCCTTCTTGAAGCAGCGGGAGGCGGAAAAGAAGGAGTAACCATGGAAATCCAGAACCTCTATGCCCTGGCAAGACAACAGAATATAGAGGTATTCCCCTTTCCCCTGCCCCAGACCGGCTCCATGTCCATCATGGAAGACAGCGGTGCCTGCTGCATCGCCATGGATGATGCCGTCCTGGACGGGGCCGTCCGGGAGCGGGTGCACCTGAGCCACGAGCTGGGCCACTGCATCACCGGCAGCTTCTACAACCGCTACGCCGCCGTCGACTGCCGCCAAAGGCATGAAAACAAGGCCAACAAATGGGCTATCGAAGCCCTGATCCCGGTGGATGAGCTGGATGAAGCCATCGCCGACGGCTGCACCGAGGTCTGGGAGCTGGCAGACCGGTTCCAGGTGACGGAGGATTTCATCCGCAAAGCCGTATGCTACTACGTCCACGGCAACCTGGCGGATGAATTGTATTTTTAATGCGTGTTCGGCGCTGTGCAATTCGATACTGCCCAAACCCGCTCGGTATCGTTCCCGGCACAAAGTCTCAAACCATTTTTCGTGCGTGTTCGGTGCTGTGCAGTTCGGTACTGCCCAAACCCGCTCGGTATCGTTCCCGGCACAAAGTCTCAAACCATTTTTCGTGCGTGTTCGGTGCTGTGCAGCTCGATACTGCCCCAACCCGCCCGGTATCGTTTCTGCCGCAAATGATCACCATTGACGCACCAACGTAGGGGCGGATTTTTAATCCGCCCTCAGATCGCAGAAGAACCTTCCGATGCGGGGTATGTCAAGGCTCCCTTTACCCAAGGAAAGCTTCTGCGTAAAACAATCCGCGTAATATTCCGAACCAGCAGGGCGGATTGAAAATCCGCCCCTACACCGGAATTGCGCCCGTTTGTATCCATCTTTGGGAGGATTCTGTTATGAAGCTTCTTTACATCCTGTTTCTGTGTCTTTCCCTGCTGCTGTCCGGCTGCGGAAAAGACTGTGACCATCAGTTTGTCCATACCTCTTCCAAAGAGCCCTCCTGTGTGCTGCCCGGGATTCTGGAGGAGACCTGCACCCTGTGCAAGACCCTTCGGGAGACGGTGATCCCGGAAACCGGCCACAGCTTTGCCCTGTACAGTGCCGAGCCCTGTGTGTGCACCCGGTGCGGCGAATATGTGGAAGGGGCCGCCGCAGACCCGTCCCATCCCTGGTACGGCAAAACCTGGCTGGCCCTGGGCACCTCTCTGACCTCTCCGGAATTCGGCCGGTATGTGGAGCCTCTGGCGGAGCGCAGCGGCCTGATTCCTTCCAACCTGGGCATCCCCGGTGCCTGCGCCCATGACCTGATCCTGCACCTGGCCCGAACCTCCGGAGATCTGAAGAAGGCCCACCTGATCACGGTGGAATTCGGTGTCAATGACTGGAACCAAAACATCCCCCTGGGAACCCCCGGCGACACGGTGCCTTACCTGTACCAAACCGAAGACTGGCACAACGACGGCTCCCCCCGGGGCACCTATGCCGGTTCCTGCTATCAGGTCTTCCACGCCCTTCTGGAAAATGCCCCCGGAGCCCGGATCGTCTTTCTGACCGACCCGGCCGGAACCTGGGAGGAGAGCCTGCGCACAGACAAAAACAAGCTGGGCCTGACCCAGCGGCAGTATGCCGAGACCGCCATGGCAGCGGCACAGCTGATGGGCATCCCGGTGATCGATGCCGGCGGCACCGCCCAGATCGGCCAGGAGCACCCGGAATACTACACCGACCATATCCACCACACCGACCTGGGCGGCAGACAGTACGCCCTGACAGTCTGGATGGAGCTGAAAGACATTGCCCCGCTGCTGACGGGTGTGGGGTAAGGCGTAGTCAAAACCCCCGGCTAAGCCGGGGGCTTGATTTAGCCCTATAAGGGCATTTTACAAGCATTTGCCCCTAAAGGGGCCCTGAATGGTTTGCCGACCGCGTTTCATTCACTGGCTGCCCCTTAAGGGGCTTTTCTTATGCC
>JAFQHF010000132.1 GCA_017398105.1 Oscillospiraceae bacterium
CTATCAGATTGACGCTTTTTTTGTTTTCAAAATCAATTTAGGAGGAAAATACAATGAGCGTCCGCGCAGAGGAAAAGAAAAGATACTTCCAGGAAACCGCCATTGCCCTACGGCGTGAAGGTTTCAAAGTCGAGCCGAGTGTCGGCGGCAGGCTTGCGGTCTGGCTGGATGACCACCCGCTCTGTGAGGTAGACCAGATCGGCGGAATAACATACCGCAGTGACAACATCCCCACCCCGGAGTATGTGGCAGCAAAGGACAAGGTATACAGGATCGTCTGCAATACTGCCGAGTATATGAAGCAGATGGAACAGGCCCCTCCCCTGAAGGTCAGCGACCTGCCGGACAGATACAAGGTGTTGGCTGACTTCAACGGTGTAGTGCTGGCAGGAGCACATGGCAAGTATGGCGTGGAGTTCGTCACCTGGGACTGGGATCACGACCGCAAGGGTCTGTCCCACGGTCACTACTTCACCGGCAACTACGAGGGGGCCAAGCAGGACTTTGCCACCCGCTCCGGCCTCATCCCCGAACAGCAGCTTTTCAAGGACGAACAGCTCATCGAGATCTACCGTTGCTGCGCAGACACCCTCGACGCAGGCTTCGACCTGACCTACGAACAGGAAAAGTGCATCAAGAGCGTTCAGGAGCAGATCGAACACGGAATGCCTGATATCATGGACCGCATCAGAGAGCAGGATCAGCACACCGTGGAACCCTACAGCCAGGAACAGACCATGTAACAACCAACGACAAGCGCCGGAGTTTTAGCAATAAGACTCCGGCGCTTTTTTTGTTTTCACCGAAAGGAGCCAATCACCTATGACACGTTACTTTATGCGGGATACCCCTCTGCGCCAGTTGGAACAGCAGATGATGACCCCGCCCAATTTCAAACCCAGAGGTCACGGCCTGTATCATCCCGGATTCCGGTATACATCCAAGGATGTGGACTGCCGCTACTGCATGAGCTTCGACCGCAAGCACCCCTGTCCTCTGAGCCAGTGTCCCTACCTGGAAGAACGTATCGAGGCTGGAGCACTTGACCTGAATGAATTTGTTCAGGACTGCTTCTGTGCTGAATTGGGGCCGCAGCTCCAGAGCCGACTGCAAGAATACTTTAGTTGCCGCTCTGTCTGGTTCTTCCTTGGCGACGCACATCAGAAACGCTGGACACACTGGCGCAACCGCTACTACAAAATGTCAGACCGCAACAAGGCCGCGCTATTTCTCCTCACTGCATACGAGGACATCTGGCGCAGGATCATTTGGAAATTTGACGAAAGCGGCTTTGACTTCCAATCTGTCCAGCTCTCCGGTATCCAGCCGGAGCTATACAGCGTCTACCAGGCGGCAAAAGCCATCGCAACGGGCAGCCGCAACATCACTACTGCCGATCTCGCATCTCCCGAATTGGTCACAGATGAGGCGTTCCAACTGATCATCTGCGCTCTGATTCTGGCCAAATACGGAGATGTGATTTTGAATTTAGAAAGAAAGACAGGTGATATCAAGCAATGATGCAAGCAGTATTGAGCAACGCCGCTCACCCGGAATACGGTGTTGCGACTATCCCGTTCCCCATTCCCAGAGAACAGTTCGACCAATGTATCGAGCTGGTGGAAGCACTGGAGATCGGCAATGCTTCCGCCAGGGACTGTCATGTGGATGAGATCCGAAGCGCATGGCCTGTGCTGAACCGACTGGAGGACGATGTGGTCAATCTGGACGAGCTGGATTATCTGGCAAAGCGGCTGGACAGCTTCGATGTGGGCGAGGCCGCACAGTTTCAGGCCATGGCCGAGAAGCTGGATCTGACCGACATGAAAGACCTCATCAACCTGACCTTCTGCTGTCAGGAAACCACAGTTATCACAGACTTCTCTGACCTGGGAGCCGTTGGCCGTGACCACTATATGAACACCCACGGCGGCTGTGCCAGCATACAGGAGCTGGAGGAACTGGACGGAGAAGAAACCGCCATCCTGCTGATCGACGGCGGTGGAGGCACTGTGACCCGCTACGGCGTGGTTTACGACAACGGCATGAAGCTGGACCAGTCCTATGACGGAAGGTACTTCCCGGCATACCTCTATGAGCCGCCCATGCTTATGGTGGCGCTGACCTCCAGTCAGGAGCCGGAGGATACCAAGAACATCACTTGGCTCTATCTCCCCGCAGCCAAAGGCCAGATCGAGCGTGCCATGGCCCGCTCCGGCATCGCAGACCCGGAGGATATGCGCTTCCGGTTTGCCGAGAGCATGTTCCCAGACGAAGTGGATGCTGCGCTGGACTTCCGGTATGAGGGCATCTTCGAGCTCAACGAGCTGGCACAGGCCGTGGATAAGCTCTCTATGGATGACCGAAAAAAGCTGGGTGCTGTGGTGGCCATGGCCGAGCCGGAATACGCCATGCAGATCCGCCATCTGGAAGAAAACCTGGACCAATTCGAGTTTGCGCCCGGTGTCCATACCCCTGCGGAGTACGGCAAGTTCATGATCCAGGAATCCGGTCACTTTGAGTATGACCCCAATCTGGATGAGTTCTACGACTACGAAAAGTACGGCCTGCAGCGCATAGAACAGCAGTCCGGTATGTTCACTGACCGGGGCTATATCTCTTATCACGGCACGATGAATCTGGGGGAATTGATGATGGAAGATCCTGCGGAAAGCTACCAGCAGGAGCAGGGCTTTCAAATGGGAGGCATGGCATGATACGACTGAAGCTCTCCAACAAAAGCGCAAACGAGGGGATCAACCTCGACCTGCCTGCCACCCCCGCAGAAATAGGCGAAGCGTTCTCGTGGTTTGAACGAATCGGCGTTGACCTCTCTGCCGTCCGCATCGCAGGTGTGAACAGTCCCGTCCCTACCCTTGGGCAGTATATCCTTCGTACTGATATCCACGATCCCGGACAGATGAAAATGCTGAACGAGCTGGCAGATTCTATCGCGCAGATGGATGACCGGGAGTGGAACATTTTCGCCGGAGCGCTGGATGCGGAAAGCATCAATGGTCTGGGCGATGTTCTACAGCTCTCCAAGCGGCTGGATGACTATATCATCCTTCCTAATGTCAAGACGGACACCGAGCTGGGACGCATTCTGGTGGATACCGGATACAAAAACTTCCCCGAAGCCGTACAGCCCTATCTGGACTACCGTGCCATTGGCGCAGAGTACTATGCCGAGAACGGTGGCGCATACGGCCCCGGTGGATATGTCCGGCGCAAAAGCTCACTGGAACAGGGGCAGGAACGCAGAAACGCCTTGATCACGCTCCATCTGACCACCCAGCAGGCTGAATGCCGCCTTGTGCTTCCCGCAGAGGAAGAAGAACTGGAGCAGGCCAAGGAGCGACTGGGAATCGAACATTTCACCGAAGCCACCATCACCCAAGTAGAGTTCGGCAAGCCCTATATGGATGACCTGATTCCCAAGGACTGTATCTGCGTAGAGGATGCAAACGAGCTGGCTCTGGCTATCGAGGAGTTTTGGCAGAGAGATGGTGAGTTTCTGAAATTCCTTGCCGTTCTCTCTATGGAACAGCCGGAAACCATGTCGAATGTGCTCCGATTCGCCATCAACCTGGATGACTACGAGCGTATCACCGAGGGCACCTATGAGTACGGACAGACAGTTCTGCGCCGCCATGGTGCCGACGATGAATTGCTGGAGGCCATGGATGGATATATGGACTTTGAAAAGCTGGGCGAAGATGCCATGGTGGAGGACGGTGTCCGTCAGACCGAGTTCGGTCTCATCCGCAGGTGCAGTACCCCTTTTCCTGAAGAAACACAATCGATGCAGATGGGAGGAATGTAAATGAAGAAGAAAATCATCATCGCGCTGGCATCGCTGGCGGCAGTCGGAGCTGCCATCGCAGGTTATCTCCACTTCTCCGGCAACCGCTCTTTTGGTCATAGCTATTTCCACTAAGCTGTGGTATGTTATGTAGCTATACCCAGAGAAAGAGGTGAAAACAATGCAGAAAAACAAAAACGAAGTAAATAACCCCAAGTTTGAGATCAGGCCAGCTTCTTCTGAGGAAGCTGGCCTTTTCTATGCCCAGCATCCCGCGGAGGATGAGCGGCTTGGCTGCATCGGTCACATCCGCATGGACTTCGGGCGAAACGGCAATGAGTTTTGGCACACATGGTGGCCCAGGGGTCCTGAAGAATGGAACAGCCCCGCATTCAAGGCCGAGCTTCAGGAGGTGGTGGATGAGCTTCGGCAGAGCGTGCTGAAAAACCGCACTGCCATGGAGCGCTTCTGCTATGGTCACGGTGGGAAGATCAACGGCGGCTATGTGCAAAACTATGGCTATGTGGTGGAAACTGAACATTACCGCTACTGCCTGCGGTGTAACCCCTCGCCGGGTGACTACAATGGTTATCTGACGGCCTATGACCTGGACATCCAGCGTCATAACATGGAGCAGGAACAGCCTGACCAAGGTATGCAGATGGGAGGTATGGCATGAACACGATTTCGAGAGAATGGCTGGAGTTTCTGCGTGAGCAGTATCCCAAGGGCTCCCGCATCAAGCTCAGAGAGATGCAAGATTCCCACGACCCGGTCCCTCCCGGCACCATGGGAACGCTGGATCATATCGACGATGCAGGCCATTTCCACATGAAATGGGACAATGGCAGGACGCTCAGTCTCGTCATCGGTGAGGACAGCTTCTCCGTTCTGCCGCCCGAACCCACCACCATGAAGCTGTATATGCCCCTGACGGCAGATGCCTACTATTACAACGAGTACGGCGACATGGAGGATGAAAGCTATCCGATGGACGGCAGAGAGCTTCGCTCTTATGAGGGAGCGATCCTGAAAGCACTGATCAACAACCGTATGCCGGAGGAAAGTGAAAGTGGCATCATGCACTGGTACGACGGCAACGACTCCGTGGAAGCCAAAGTCAAGTCCGTGGTGTTTACCGTCGAGGAGCGTGAGGGCAAGCTCTGGGGCGTAGCCGAATGCCGAGTCGTGGGTGACCTCACCCCGGATGAGCTGTCCACCCTGAAGGAGTATATCACCGGGCAGGCATCGGACGGTTGGGGCGAGGGCTTCGAGCAGCGTGAGATCGACATCGGTGACGGTGACATGTATGTTCATCTCTGGAACGACAATGATGACTGGGATGTTCGCACCGAGGAGGAATGCTTCGGCCCCAAGCTGGCAGAAGGTCTGCCGGAAATGTGCTTCTCTGTTCTCCCTGACACCGGCGCGCTGATTTGTATCAAGCGCGGAGAAAGCGGCTACTATCCTTCGGATTGGAGTACAGGTAATAGAGAGCGCAACATCCAAATCAGAGATGATGCCAATGAGAGCATGGGAGTCACAGATGCCCAGCGCAAGGCCATGGAAGCAGGCTCAATGTTTGGCTGGAATGTCCCCGGCGCTGACCCAGCCAAGTACCAGGAGCAGGAAGCCCCGCAGATGGGAGGAATGACCCTTGGATAAAGTCTTCCGCGTGGAACTGTCCGGGGGCAACCGAAGATACTGCGAACTGGACTTGCCGGCGACCAATTATGAGATGCTGGATGCGCTGGAGCGCCTGCAGCTCAAACCCGGTGATAAACCGGATTGGGAGATCATTGAGCATACCGGCTTCCAATTCCTCCATGTGCATCTGACCGGAGAATGCGACCTGTACCAGCTCAACGCTCTGGCCACCCGCCTTGGGCAGATGAACAGCAGCGACAAAATCGCCTTCGAAGGTCTATTCAATATGGAGGTGGCCAAGAAATACGGACCCATCTCCATCGCCACCATGGTCGACCTTGCTTACAGCACCGACTGCTGTCATGTGGTCGAGGGCGTGACCACCGATGCGCAGCTCGGTGAGTTCTACGCGGAGAACGGCTTTATGCCGGAGCTGGATGCTTTGCCGGACGGCGTATTCCAACTGCTGGATTTTGATAAGCTGGGCGAAAAGATGCGCATTGAAGATGGCGGCATTCTGGTCAACCGGGGCTATGTGTCACCGCACGCCGATATGAAGCAGGTCTATGATACCCTGACCCTTGTACCCCAGCCCCCGGATTATGCCTTCCGACTGCTCATCGGCAGATACCCCTTCGAAACCAACGACCAGCCGGAGAAGCAAGTAGCCCTGACACTCCCCGCCACACCGGATGAACTGGCTGACGCTCTGAACGCCTGCGGTGCCGCATCCTGGGATGAGGTGGTCTTCCAGACCGAGGACAGCGCAGTCCCTCACATTCTGGACAAGCTGGACAGCGACGGCATCGAGGAGATCAACGAACTGGCGCAGGCGATCCAGTACCGGGCGAAACGTTCTGAGCTGACCAAGCTGAAAGCTGTCCTCCACGCTTCCGACTGCCACAGCATCCATGCCGCCACCTATATCGCGGAGAATCTGGATGACTACCTGTACGAGCCTGACCAGCGCACCGCCGAAGAAGTTGCTATGGAGGAACTTCGCTTCGTGGTAGATGAGCAGTCCCTTGCCACCCTGCAAAAGCACGTCAACCTCTTCAACTACGGTATGGATGTGATCAGAGAATCCAATGCCATGATGACACCCTATGGACTGGCACTGCGCAGAGATGGCGAGATGCTTCTCTCCCTCGATGAAACTCCTTCCCAGGGAGGGATGCAAATGCAATAAATCGAAAATCAAATACGACTATAGGGGCCGTTACCCGAAAGGGACAACGGCCCCTTCCTTTTTTGCGCTCTTTTTCGGGTAATGCCCCGGAAAGGAGTCCTCATGGAGAAAATCCATCCCATCACGGAGTATCTGAGAAAATATCACACCGGAGAACAAAATATCATCTCCAGCCGTGAGCTGGAAACTGCTTTTCAGATCCGTGGGCCGGAACTGCGAAACATCATCAATGCGCAGCGTGGCCAGGGGTATCCCATCTGCAGTACCGATAAAGGATACTTCTACGCCGAAACCGAGGAGGAACTGCAAAGGACGATCCGGCAGCTTCAGAGCCGCATCAAGAAGATCGCCCATGCGGAGCGTGGCCTCGTCAAAGCATGGCGGGAGCGATTCACCGACAGCGGTCAGATCGCCTTCCCTCTGGAGGGAGGCGATAAGGATTGAAAAGCTTCATCCCCTGGGTAGGAGGCAAAGGCAAACTGCTGTGGATACTCAGCAAACTGGCCCCGGAACGATATAACCGATTTATCGATGTCTTCGGCGGCAGCGGCACAGTGACCATGAACCGCCCGATCCAGCCGGGATGTATGGAGGTTTACAATGACTTCAACAGCAATCTGACCAACCTGTTCTGCTGTGTAAAAAGTCGACCCATGGCATTGCTGAAAGAGCTTGGATTTCTGCCGCTGAACACCCGTGACGATTTCAATGTGCTGTACAAATATTTCAGCCGGGATGAATTCACGGATGATTATCTGCGGGAAGAAATGGAGTTGACCGAAATACTCCTGAAACCGCCTGACGCTGAAGCGATCCGCAAGCTGATGCTGGAGCGAGCGCCCCGCGGAGATATCCGCCGTGCGGCAGATTATTTCAAAATGATCCGTTACAGCTTCAGCGGCAGTGCCAAATCCTTCGGCGGCAAGCCCTGTGACATCCGCCGCTTCTTCCACCTCATCTGGGAATGCTCCCGCAGACTGGCGAACGTGGTCATTGAAAACAAGGATTTCGAGGACTTGATACGCCAGTATGACCGTACCGATGCCTACATCTACTGCGACCCGCCCTACTTCGAGGCCGAGTGCTATGAGGTAGGCTTCCCAAAAGAAAACCATCAGCGGCTCCACGATGTGCTTCTGGAATGTCAGGGCTATGTGATGGTGTCCTACAACTACTGCGAATTCATCTCAGAGCTGTACAAGGAGTT
Organism: Oscillospiraceae bacterium; assembly: GCA_017398105.1. Next base: position 7,849 of record JAFQHF010000132.1, read on the forward strand.
CTATATCTTCCGCACCGTCCGTCCCAACAGTATGTCCCAGAAAGCCGGAAGCGAATACGAAGAAGCGATCATCACCAACTATGACCCGCGCAGGGCGGCTTGGCAGCTTTCCTTGGAAAGCCTGCTGGGAGATGACTGCGACAGCCGGTATGAGTTGATGCATGAACCGGAATACCCGCTCAAGATATCTGCCCTATAAATCTAAAAACATGGAGGAATTCAAATGACCTTTATCAAGTACACCAACGACGGCAAGGCCGTTATCCAGCCTGCCGCCCTGACTCTGAGCAACCTCGACAACGAGGATGCTCTGGAGATGCACACCCTGAACAATGCCATCGTCCTGCTCAAGGAAAATATGACGCCCATGGAGAAGTTCTTCGCCTTTGAATCTTTGGTTCGTCTGATGGAGAGTCTGGCCGTCGAGCTGGAGGCCGACACGGACGATGACACCGACGATGATAGCGAAGCAGATGACACCGTCAATATCTGCGACGGCATGATTTCCATCCCCGGCGAAGCATTCGAAATGGCTGGTATTTGGGGCAAGGATCTGAATATCCGCAGTGTCGAGGGCGCAGTAGTTATCACCGAAGATATCTCCGACGAGGATAAGGTCGATGCCCTTATGAACGGTATGGGCAGAGCGCCTTATGATTTGGCTGTGCTTCTCAATGTGATGAACAACATCGTGAGATCCGGTGATGCCGATGCCTAAGGACCACGCCTATCTCTACCTCGGCTCCGTGTCTGAGGCCAGACGGTACAACGAACTGGACAAATGGCGTGCAAGCCATGAACAGAACATCGCCTGCAAACAGGCCATCGAGGAAGCCATCCGCCAAGGCTTCGACGGTATGTATCTGGACAAAGCCTGCGCCGAAAGTGTCATCGAAGCCTATGGGTTCAAACGTGTGGGATGGGTGCTGTCCAGCACCCTACAGCAGAAAAAGGATGACGGCAGATTCAGCACCCAGAACAAGGAATGGGCCAAGACCACCTTCGTCCCCAGGAGCGACCGCAACCATGACTTTACCGTGCAGAGCCACCCGGCCGTACTGGATGGATTCGTCAGCCAGTTCCGCAAGGCTCAGGCAGAACTCCAGATGTTTGACCGTACCCACTGTGATACCATGACCGGACAAGCTCTGGCCGGAAAGGTGCTGGTCATGAGTCCCTTTACTCTGAAGGAGTCCTACTGGGCGCAGGAGAACCAGCTCTGGCTGGCGACCGGAGGCTTCGGCTGCAGTCCCACCGCCGCAGGCAGAGCTGTATATGCTACCTGTCTCGGTGACGGTGAGCATACCCGTTGGGACCGCAGCGACTTCATTGGCATTCTCCGTGAGGAGCATCTGCCCGACTGGGCAAGAGAAAGTCTGGAACAGATTCGGCAGGATGCGCCTGCCGAATCTCCCAATATGAATATCCAATCCATGTAACTGAAAGGAGAGCGATCATTATGGCAGCTACCAAGAAAAAGCAGGAAGTCACCACCCCTCAAATCGAAGCGAAAATCGACCGCATGGTGGATGGCGACTTCAAGACCAAAGCCTACGCCAGCGCCACCATCGGTGGGGCCTTCGCCGTCCACGGCATCCGTGTCATCGAATCTGACAAGGGCCGCTTCATCTCCATGCCCCAGGATTCCTATCAGAAAAACGGCGAAACCAAGTACAGCGACACCTTCCACGCCATCACCGCCGATGCCCGAACTGCTCTGGTGGAAGCGGTCAACGATGCCTATGAGCAGAAGCTGCAGGAGCAGATGGAGCAGAAAGCGGATGCTCCCAGTCAGGCCATGGGCCAGCAGATGTAAGCCGTTCGTCCTGAAGGGAGGTGATGTACCTTGGTTCGATTCACTGTAGACAACCGAAACCGTCTGGTCTTCTATGGCAATATGGTGGGGTATGTGAAAGACAACACCGCTGTCGTGGATGAAATGTTCCAGACAGACGAGCTCACACGCTATCTGAACAGGCTGAGTCTGACTCCCCAGTGGGAAGATGGCGTATTCGA
>JAFQHF010000133.1 GCA_017398105.1 Oscillospiraceae bacterium
ACCGAGCTGCGTAAGCAGTTCCGCGAGGCCGGCGTCGAGTACTCCGTTGTTAAGAACACCCTGACCAATTTCGCTACTAAGAATTGTGGCTACGATTTCTCTGAGGTTCTGAACGGCACTACCGCTATGGCTTCCACCACCGGCGACCCCATCGCCCCTGCTCGTATCGTCTGCGAGTTCGCCAAGAAGAACAAGCTGAAGACCCTGACCATCAAGGGTGGCGTTGTTGAGGGCTCCGTGCTGTCCGCTGATCAGCTGAACGGCTTCGGTGAGCTGCCCAGCAAGAACGCTCTGGTCGCTTCTGTCCTGGGTACCTTCCTGGCACCTATCTCCAGCCTGGCCTTCGTCCTGGATCAGATCCGGATGCAGAAGGACGGCTCCGCTCCTGCCGCAGAAGCAGAAGCTTGATTCCCGCTTAAACCCACAAACCATCTAACACAAAACATATTTTAGGAGGATACTAAAATGGCATCTGAAAAGATCACTGCTCTGGTTGAGCAGGTTAAGGAACTGACCGTCCTGGAGCTGTCCGAACTGGTTCACACTCTGGAAGAAGTTTTCGGCGTTTCCGCCGCTGCTGCTGCTGTTGCTGCTCCCGCTGCTGCCGCTGTTGAGGTCGAGGAGAAGACCGAGTTCGACGTCATCCTGAAGGCTCCCGGCGCTTCCAAGCTGGGCGTTATCAAGGTTGTCCGTGCCGCTACCGGCCTGGGCCTGAAGGACGCCAAGGAGCTGGTCGACAACTGCCCCAAGACCCTGAAGGAAGCTATCTCCAAGGAAGATGCAGAGAAGCTGGTCGCCGAGCTGAAGGAAGCTGGCGCAGAGGCAGAGATCAAGTAATTTATCTCTTACTGCAATGCAGAGGCCGCTGCCATTTTGGCGGCGGCCTTTTTCTCCCCTCTTATGAACATTGAAGAATGGGTAGTGATCCATTATCCATCCTTCAGTATTCATACCCTCCATCTCCCCTGCGAAAGGAATCCTATGAACATAGAAACTACCCTCTCCACCATTGCGGCCGCCCTGCCAGAGGAACTGGATCAGGTCATCGACAAGGCCGCTTCCTATATCCCCCCGGAGCTGTCCTCTGCCATCCGCCATGCATCCACCTATCTGCCTGCAGAAATCGATCTGGTTGGCACCACGCAATTCATGCTCTATTTTGCGGCGGCTTCCCTGGTGCTGGGTGTGCTCAGCCGTGTGGTTCTGGGCAAGCGTTCCAGCCTGAACCACTCCCTGTCCTCGGCCATGGGCATTCTGTTCATTTATGCCGCGACCATTGTCGTGTATACCTTCAAGCCCTGGAATCTGGAGATTTTCCTCTCTCCCCTGCCCTTTGTCACCTTCTCCGAGGAATATCTGATCCTGTTTCCCATAACGGATGCCCGGTTCCCGGCATTGTGCAGTCAGGTTCTGTCCCTGATCATTCTGTCCTTCCTGGTGAATCTGCTGGATACCATCACCCCCAAGGGGAACAATCCCATCAGCTGGTATCTTATGCGGTTTGCCACCATCCTTGCCTGCATGGCGGCGCATCTGGCGGTAACCTGGGCTTTCCGTACATACCTTCCCCAGGTTCTTGTGACCTATGCCCCGGCGGTACTTCTGTTCCTGCTGGCCTTTATGATTCTGTCCGGTGTGCTGAATCTGATCCTCGGCCTGGTGATCGCCGTGACCAGCCCCTTCCTGGGTGCCATGTATACCTTCTTCTTTTCCAACGTCATCGGCAAGCAGCTGAGTAAGGCGGTTTTTACCAGCGGCATCATCTGCGTACTGTTTTTCCTGATGGACTATCTGGGATACACGGTTATCTCCATCACCGCTGCCTCGTTGCTGACCTATATCCCTCTGGGAATCGCACTGCTGCTTTTGTGGTATCTGATCGGTCATATTTTATAAAAATCATGCCCTCTGCTTGTGCAGAGGGCTTTTTTGTGATATGATTTTCCTATTCTATTGCAAAACGAGGTCGCAACCATGAGATTCCTTGCATTTCTTCTTTCCTGCCTGCTTCTGACAGGCTGCGCTTCCGCAGATGGCCCCACGCAGCCCCCCGCAGAAACACCGCCGGCCACAACTGTACCTGCCGAGACCACACAGCCCACTGAGCCTCCTGATCCCATCCGGGAGCGGATGGATCTGATGTCCCTTCCGGAGCGGGTGGGACAGCTGTTCCTGGCCCGGTGCAGCGCATCTACGGCGATCCAGGATATTCAGCAATACCATCTGGGCGGTTTCGTCCTTTTCGGTGCCGATTTCCGGGAGGAAACACCGGAATCCCTGAAAGCCAAACTGAAAACCTATCAGAATGCAGCCAAAATTCCCCTCCTGCTGGCCGTGGATGAGGAAGGCGGCACCGTGACCCGGGTCAGCCGGTATCCTGCCTTCCGGGACAGCAATTTCGCCTCCCCCCGGAATCTGTATGCCTGGGGCGGTATGGAGTGGGTGCTCGCCGTGGAAGAGGAAAAGAGCGCCCTGCTGTCCGGCCTTGGCCTGAATGTGAATCTGGCGCCTGTCTGCGACATCACCACAGACCCGGCCTCCTTTATGTATGATCGTTCTCTGGGGCAGGATCCCGAAACAACCTCTCAATTTGTTTCCGGTGCCGTCACCGCAATGGCCCGGAATCAGGTCGGCAGCGTGCTGAAGCACTTCCCCGGCTACGGCAACAATACCGATACCCACGTGGGCATGGCCCTGGACACCCGTTCTCTGGAGGAGCTGGAAGGCTGTGATCTGATCCCCTTCGCTGCCGGGATCGAAGCCGGCTGCGGAGGCATTCTTGTCAGTCATACCTTCGTAAATGCCCTGGATTCAGAGTTCCCCGCTTCCCTTTCCCCGGCTGTTCATCAGTATCTGCGGCAGGAAATGGGCTTTCATGGTGTCATCGTTACCGATGATCTGGTGATGCAGGCCATTACCGATCTGTACGGAGCCGGAGAAGCCGCTGTGCTGGCGGTTCTGGCAGGAAATGATCTTCTTATCTCCACAGAATATGCCCTGCAATACGAGGCCGTACTGGCCGCTGTGCTGGACGGGCGCATCGATATGGATACCCTGAACAGCGCCGTATACCGTGTGCTGGAATGGAAAACCGAATTGGGGCTTATGTAAAGAACAAAACTGGCTGTCACAATCGACAGCCAGTTTTTCTTATATTGGATCAGGCCTTCTTGATCGCCTCAATCACGCCATTGACAGCTTCAGTGTTCACAGTCTCCATCAGGCCGTTGTCGTATGCTTCTGCAACAGAAGGATCGATGGGCAGACGGGCCAGAATGGGCAGGTCGAACTTGGCAGCCACCTCGTCCAGATGGGACTTGCCGAAGACGTTGATCTTCTTGCCGCAGTCGGGGCATTCCAGATAGGAATAATTTTCCACGAAGCCCAGAACAGGAATGTGCATCATGTTTGCCATTCTGACAGCCTTGGCAACGATCATGGACACCAGATCCTGAGGGGTGGTGACGATGACCACACCATCGATGGGCAGGCTCTGGAAGACCGTCAGGGGCACGTCACCGGTTCCGGGAGGCATATCCACGAACATATAGTCCACGTCCTCCCAGATCACATCGGTCCAGAACTGCTTGACCGCACCGGCAATGACCGGGCCGCGCCAGACAACGGGGTCTGCGGGGTTATCCAGCAGCAGGTTGATGGACATGACCTGAATGCCGCCCCGGCTCAGTGCGGGGTACAGGCCGTCTTCATTGGCGCCCTGGCACTCGGTGACACCGAAGGCAGTGGGTGCAGAGGGGCCGGTGATGTCCGCGTCCAGAACGCCCACCGTCTTGCCCTGGCGGGCCATAGCCACAGCCAGCATGGAGGTGACAGTGGACTTGCCAACGCCGCCCTTACCGGATACAACGGCGATGACCTTCTTAACCGTGGATTTGGGATTCAGATTGGCCAGCAGGCTCTCCGCCTTGCGGTCGCCGCAGGAAGTGCTGCCGCAGGTGGAACAATTTCCGCTACAAGAACTCATTTGTAATTCGCTCCTTTAATTTTGTCTTTCCCTATTATAGGACGTTCATCCGAAAGTGTCAACCCAAATTATCGCTGGCAGGCTGCGTATCCGCCACAGCAAAGCGGGGAAGGGCCGTGCCCCTCCCCGTAAGTCTTTCATTCCTGTTCCTCTGCGGCAGCTTCCAGTGCGGCGCGGGCGGCAGCAACGCCGATGCCTTCCCCTTCGGTGCTCTTCTGCTCCTCCAGGGCAGCCTCCGCCTCCGCTTCCTTAATGGCGTTGAGCTCATTGTGCACGCGGACCGCCTGCATGGCGCCGCAGGCGATAAAGAAGACACCAAAAACAGTCAGCATCCACCAGTCACCGATGTCGCCGGTCAGCAGCAGTTTCAGCAGCACAACCAGAATCGCGGCCGCACCAATGGCAGCTTCCTGCATGGCCTGCCGGCGGTACATTTTCACCTTGGCCTGCAGCTTGGCTTCCTGAAAATTGTCAGAAGAAACCCACTCACCCTCCAGTTTGATAAAGGGAATACCGTTCTCCAGCTGGAAGGGGATCAGCTCACCGTAGATGGAGGTAACGGTATCGATCTGCAGAACATGAGGTGCGCGCTCCTTGTTCATGATCTTCAGGTGCTTCTTTTCCACATCACCCTCATAGGTAACGCACTCATCTTCCCCAACGACGCAGATCCACTGGCGGATCTCACCGTCATAGTCCAGGCTGAACACATGCTCATTGGACACATCGATTTTTTCATACTTTTTCTTGAACTTAAACATGGTATTGGCTCCTATCTTTATTCCTGGGCAGCTTCCCACTGCTCCATAAGCTCCATCAGTATCAGCTCTGCCTCTTCCTTTTCTTCCAGAAGCCTGGTCAGCTCCTGATAGTCGGCTGAAGCCGCTTCGATTTTACCGTCGTATTCCGCGACGACCTTTTCCTGCTTTTCGATCTCCCGCTCCAGGCGGCGGATCAGCTTGTCTGTCTCCTTGGTGCCGCCCTTGGGCTTTTCCTTTTTGGGCTTGGGCGCGGCGGTGATGACGGGTTTCGCCGCAGCCTCGTGCTCCAGAATGGAGCGGTATTTCTGATAGCCGCAGCGGAAATCCCGGATTCCGCCGTCCTCCAGCAGCCAGATGCGTTCGGCAAACTTCTCGATAAAGTACCGGTCATGGGACACGAACAGCAGCACGCCCTCGAATTCCTCAATGGCCGCCTCCACCCATTCCCGGGAAGCAATGTCCAGATGGTTTGTCGGCTCGTCCAGGATCAGCAGATTGATCTTCTCATCCATCAGCATACACAGCCGCAGACGGGACTGCTCGCCGCCGGAGAGGTTCTTCACCTGCTTGAACACATCCTCACCCTGGAACAGAAACGCGCCCAGACGGTCACGGGCTACCTGTGGGGTACAGTTCTTTTCATAGAGCATGGTATCGTACAGGGTTCGCTCCGGATTGCTAAAATGGATAATCTGAGGCAGGTAGCCCCATTTCACCGTGGGGCCGAACTGGATCTTACCGGAGAAGTCCTCCTCGCCCAGCAGGCACTTGAGGAAGGTGGATTTGCCGGTGCCGTTGTCGCCCAGGATGGCGATGCGCTCGCCGCCCTCCACATTCAGCTCCACACCGGAGAACAGCGTCCGATCGCCAAAGGCCTTGGACATATTCTTTATTTTGAAAACCACATCGCCGGAGAAATCCTTTTCCCCGAAGGTGGCCCGCATGGTGCGTTCCGTTTTGGGCTTTTCCGTCTTTTTGATCCGCTCCATCCGGTGCTGGATGGACATGGCCCGGCGGTAGAGGGTACGGTTGTTGATGCCCCAGCCCTTCATCCGCTCCACGGTGTAGCCCAGCTGCTTTAATTTGGCCTGCTCCTGCTCGTACTGCTTCATCTGCAGATCGAACCGGGCCTGCTTTTCATCCATGTAGAAGGAATAGTTGCCGGAATAGAACTCCGCATGACCCTCCGTGATCTCAATGACCCGGTCGGCCACCTGATCGATAAAATACCGGTCATGGGAGATTGCCAGAACGGTGCCCTTGAAGGCATTGATGTACTGCTCCAGCCATTCCACACTGTTTAAGTCCAGATGGTTGGTAGGCTCGTCCAGCAGCAGGATATCGGTCTTTTCCAGCAGCAGTCTTGCCAGATTCACACGGGTCTTCTCACCGCCGGAGAGGCTGGCAAACTCCTGGCTTCGCTGCTCCGGCGTAATGGCAAGGCCGTTGCAGATCTTATCCACTTCCACGTCCATATCATAGCCGCCGCCGGACTGAAACCGGTTGGTCAGGGTGTCATATTCCCGCAGCTGTTCCTGGGTGGCTCCTTTGACCATTTCACACTCGATCAGCTCCATTTTCTGACGGATGCGCATCAGATCCGCATAGGCGCTGCGCAGCACATCCTCAACGGTAAAGCCCTCCGGGAATTTGGGGATCTGGGAGATCAGGCCCAGCTTTTTATTGGGATTGACATAGACCTCGCCATCGTCATAGTCCATCTGACCGGTAAGAATGTTGAACAGCGTGGTCTTTCCGCAGCCGTTGCGGCCCAGGATCGCCACACACTCCCCTTTCTGGATCTCAAAGCTTAAGCCATCCAGAAGGTTCTCACCGATGACGAAGAATTTTGTCAGGTTTTTTACTTGTATATCTACCATTGCTATTCTCCCTTGCTTCTGCCTGCAGTAGGGCAGGCTGCCCTCAGCCCGCCGCGGCGGCTTCAAGGCAAGCCGCCCTACAAGGAGATGTTTCTCATAATTTCTTCCAGTTCTTCCAAAGTATACAGCAGATTCAGCGTCTGGAGCATGGCATTGGGGCTCATGTGCTCCGGAAGATCCAGCTTTTTCAGCAGTGCCAGACGCTTTGCCGATGCATCCGGGCCGCCGGAAAGGCCCAGAGCCATCAGATCCTGCTTGGTGATGGCGTTGGAGGCAGCGCCTTCTTCGCCCGCAATCGTTGCGCCGCTGCGGCGCAGGGCTTCCAGAATGATTTCCCGGGACATACCCTCCACACCCAGCTTTCCTTCCTTGCCGGGCGCGTCCTTGCGCTTCTCTTTTCCGGGGATATCCGGAATATAGGCATGCTTCAGATACTTTCCCGGAATGGCGCTTTTGATATGGTTGCGGATCACGAAGCCCGCACCGTCAGAATCCGTAAACACGATCAGACCCCGGGTCCGGGCGATTTTCCGCAGCAGCGCCATCTGCTGTTTGTCTTTAAATATACCAAAGCCTGCGGTTTCCAGGATGGGCGCATCCACGATCTGGGACAGGGTATTTTTGTCATACCGCCCCTCCACCACAATGGCTTCCTTTATTTTAACCATTTTGAGCCTCCTGCGCAAGCTGCAAAATCAGAAGTTCCAGCAGCCGCTCGCTGTCATCGAAGGAGGTCTTGATCTGATAATCCGTTTCCAGCACCAGCTGTGCTGCCCTGCGGCAGAAATCCGGCCGGAACCGGCGGGCGGCTTCCATAGTCTTCCGGGCAGGATAGTCCGGGATACCGCACAGCTTCTGCAGCTCCGAAGAATTGCGCCCGTGATCGAGCAGGGTTCTGGCCGTACCGATCCGGCGGAAATGGCCGCCAACGGCACCTAAGATAGCCAGTGGCTCCTGCTGCATTTTCAGCAGCTGCTGCAGCTTCAGCAGTGCCTGGTCATAGCGGCCCGCACTGAGAAGATCCGTCATCTGGAATACCACTGCGTCCAGCACAGGCTCGGTGACGGCATCGATATCCGTCTTTTTTATTTCATCCGCACCGGAATAGGCGCAGATCTTGTCAATTTCACCGCTCAGGGCCGTCATGGTACCGCCGGTGATATCAATAAGGTAAGCGCACAGATCCGTGGAGATCCGTTTTTTGTGGGCCGCGAAATGGCGGCTGACCCAGGCGATCAGATCCCGCTGATCCTGCTTGGCAAACTCCACGATGGAGCCGCCCTCCACTGTCTCCCAGAGCTTTTTCAGCCGCTTATCCGGCTTCCAGGAGGCTGTCAGATAGGTAAAGACTACGGTGCAGTAATCCGGAATGTCCGAAAGGATCTCCGTCATTTTGCCCCGGTCACCCTCGTTCATTTTGAACAGGTCGATGTCATCCACCTGGACGAAGGTGCTGTCCGCCATCATGGGCAGATTTTCCACTGCATCGGCAAAGCTGCGGATATCAAAGGTCTCGTTGTTGAGACGGTGAAAATTGAAGGATTCCGTCAGCGGATCCAGAACCAGCTTTTTCATCTGGGTCAGGTAATGGTTCAGCAGGAAGGTCTCCTCTCCATGTAAAAAGTACAGCCTTCCCAGCTCCTTGTTTTTCAGCTGCATCTTCAGTTCGGAAAGTGCATTGCTCTGGGGCTGTTTTTTTGCCATGGTTTTCACCTCCTGATGATAATGGTTCCGTGTATATCCGTACGGTAAACCGCACAGCCATAGTCCGCCAGCCGTGTCAGCAGCTCCGGTGCCGGGTGGCCGTAGGAATTGTCTTTTCCCGCGCTGATACACACGATCTGCGGACAGACCGCAGTAAGCAGTTCCTCACAGGTGGAGCCTTTCGCTCCATGGTGGCCTGCCACCAGAATATCCACATGGGGAAGGTCTGTATTGCGCAGCAGCGCACGTTCACCGAAGGCGCTGCGGTCACCGGTCACCAGTATATCACATTTTTTCGTATCTAACAAGATACATAAACTCATTTCATTGCTGTTTCCGGGAAAAGTTGGCACAAAAAGCCGCAGCTGAACGTCCCCAAAGGTCAATTCCAGGTCTTCCGCGGCATAGACCACCCTTCCCCCTGCTGCCTGGGCAAGCCCGGAGCGGACAGGCGGCAGGATCAGAAGCTTTGTGTCCATCCGGGACAGCAGATTCTCCGCACCTCCGGCATGATCCCGGTCTGTATGGGTCAGGATCAGCACATCCAGCCCGGAAATACCCTGACTGAGCAGGAATTCCGCTGCCTTGTCGGCAGCTGCTGCATCACTGTCACCGCCGCAGTCGATCATGACCGTCTTCCCTTCCGCCTGCAAAAGCAGACATTGCCCCTGTCCCACATCCAGAACCGTGAAGCGTACATCATCCGTCAGCGGCTCCGTCCAGGAGGCCACCAAAGCAGCGCACAGGCCAAATACTGCACAGGAAGTCAGAAGAACCGGCCTTTTTCTCCTGCCGGAGCAAAAAACCGCCAGCAGGCAATACACAAATATCAGCCAGACCGCAATATAGACGCTTTCCGTATATACCGCCGCCAGGGGCAGCTTCGCATGAAGATGGGCCACGGCAAGCACATAGCGAACGGGAACGGAAACCACCTTCGCAAGCACCAAAGCCCCTCCGCTCCATACCAGGCTCACAAGACAGATCCCCATAATGCCATAAAAAACAAACTGGATGACCCACAGTGTCAGAAGGTTTGTCAGGGGGGCAATCAGGCTGACCGTGCCGAAATAACAGGCACACAGCGGTGTTGTCAGCACCATGGCGCTCAGGGAAACCGATACCGACGAGGAAATCCAATTGGCAGCAGCCTTCTTCCAAGATTTTCTTCCCGACTCCGGAAATCGGGACAGAATCCAGCTGCGAATACCGGAAGAGAACAGGAAGATACCGGAAACGCTGGCCACAGACAGCTGAAAGCCCCCATCGGTAACGGAAAGCGGATTCACAAAAAGCAGTACCAGAACCGCAAAAGCCAATGCCGACGGCCCGTCATACTCCCGGTTCACCACCATAGCCAGCAGCATAAGCGCGCACATAAGGCAGGCACGGTTGACCGAAGGGCTGAACCCGGCAACGGCAGCAAACACAAACAGCCCCGGAATCCCCACAAGAGTCATAAGCCAGCGGTTCCGGAAGGCAACATACCGCAGCAGAGAAAACAAAATCGACACATGCAGACCGGAAACTGCCACCACATGCCGAATGCCGCTGACTTTCAAATCCGTGTCGGTTTTATAGGAAAGATCAGAGGTATCCCCCAGCAGCAGCGCTTTTGCAAAGAGTGCGGTATCTGCCGGAAAACTCTCATCCAAGGTCTGGCGAATGCTTCGCCGCAGGATCGCCGGGATATCCTCCTTCCCCGGCGGTGACGGGCAGATCACAGCATCTCCCTCCTGGTAAGAGAGCAGGAAGATGCCCTTGCTCTGGTAATACCGGGATTCCTCCGTGGCTCCCGGTGCCGTCAGGCGCAGGCGGAAGGGGCCGGTAACGGTCATTCCCGGTTCCAGAGGTTCTCCCGCATCCACATAGGCGCGCAGGCGATAGTGTTTTCCATCCACCGTGATCCGGCCGTCAAATGCCATCCCGTATGCCGTTTCCTCGCTGTAATCCATAACACGAATAACGATCGTCCTGGTCTGTCCGTCCAGATTGGCCAGAGGCCGCAAATACCACCCGGAATACTGCCTGCACCAGAACAGTCCGGCAAGGCAGCCCAAGATCACCAGCATACTCCTCAGCGTCTTCCGTTCTCTTGCCGGAAACACACACAGCAGGAGCAGAAGCCCCATCGCCGGAAAATACCAGCGCTCCTCCACCCCATAGGCACCCAGTCCGCATGCCAGAGAAAAACCCAGAACGATATACGGAAGATACCGCATTTTCAAGCACACCCTCTCTGTTTACCGCCATCACAGGCGCAGGCATAATTTGAATTCCTGATAAAACAGCCAGCAGGCTATTTAAACAAACACTTAGTACAAAAATACGTATAACGCAAAAACGTTAAAAAAGAGGTGCAGTCCGAAGACTGCACCTCCTGCAGAGTATCCATTACTTTACCTTGGTAGCCACGAAGCCGGCAACGCCTGCCAGAGCCTCGTCCATCTTGGAAGCATCCTTGCCGCCGCCCATTGCAGAGTCGGGCTTGCCGCCGCCGTTGCCGCCGCAGACATTGCAGACGAACTTGACGATCTCACCGGCCTTGACACCGGACTTCACAGCATCCTTACCGCAGACAGCCAGGAAGGTGACCTTATCCGCACCGGCAGAAGCCAGAACAGCCACAACGGAAGCATCCTTATCCCGCAGCACATCGCCCATCTGGCGCAGCTTGCCTGCATCGGCACCGGGAACCTTCACAGTCAGAACCTTCACGGAGCCAACGGTCTCGGCCTCGGACAGCATCTTGTCCACGGCACCGGCAGCTTCCTTGGCCTTGTAGGATTCGATTTCCTTCTTCAGAGCCTTGATCTCTTCCAGCTGAGCATTCAGCTTGCTTTCCAGCTCGTCAGCCTTCTTGACCTTCACGGCTGCACAGACACTGCCCAGCAGTTCCTTGGTATTCTGCACATCCTTCAGGTATTCCATACCAGTGATGGCCTCGATACGGCGGACGCCGGAAGCAACACTTGCCTCAGAAACGATGCGGAAGGGGCCGATCATGCCGGTGTTGGAAACATGGGTACCGCCGCACAGCTCGATGGAAGCACCGCTCATGTTGACCACACGGACAGTATCACCGTACTTTTCGCTGAACAGAGCCATAGCACCCATAGCCTTGGCTTCCTCGATGGACATTTCCTTCACATCAACGCCCAGGCTGCTCATGGCCAGCTTCTGAACGATGAATTCCACCTGTGCCAGCTCTGAGGGAGTCATAGCGGAGAAGTGGGTGAAGTCGAAGCGCAGGCGGTCGGGCTCCACCAGAGAACCGGCCTGATGCACATGATCGCCCAGAACCTGCTTCAGAGCGGCCTGCAGCAGATGGGTTGCGGAGTGAGCACGCATAATGGCCTTGCGGCGGCCGCCGTCCATCATGACCTCCACAGCATCACCCACGTTCAGAACGCCGGAGGTGACAACGCCGTAGTGCATATACTTACCGCCCTTGTTCTTCTGTACATTGTTGACGGTGAATTCGGCAGTTTCGGTCTTGATGATGCCGTGGTCAGCCACCTGGCCGCCCATTTCGGCGTACAGATTGGTCTGATCCAGAACCAGGATGGCCTCAGCGCCCTGGCCCACGGTCTGCTGCAGCTCTTCCTCGGAAACGATGGCCAGGATCTTGCCCTCGGTCTTGCCCATCTCGTAGCCAACAAACTTGGTCTCGGGCATATCCTTGCCGAAGTCAATGCCGGCCCAGCCCAGATCGCCCAGAGCCTTGCGGGCTTCACGGGCACGGATCTTGTCCTCTTCACGCAGGGCATTGAAGCCCTCCAGATCCAGAGTCATGCCCTCGTCTTCCACCATTTCGGCGGTCAGGTCGATGGGGAAGCCGTAGGTAGCGGACAGCAGGAAGGCATCGGCACCAGAGAAGACGGTCTTGCCCTCAGCCTTATGGGCTGCCATCTTCTCGTTGAAGATGACCATGCCGGTATCGATGGTCTTGCCGAAGGATTCTTCCTCGATCTTCACGATGCGGGTGATATATTCGGCACGCTCACGCAGATAGGTATAGTGGGACTCATTCTCGTGCACAACGGTCTCCACAACCTTGAACAGGAAGGGATCGTTGACACCCAGCAGCTTGCCGTGACGGGCAGCCCGGCGCAGCAGGCGGCGCAGGACGTAACCCCGGCCCTCGTTGCTGGGCAGAACGCCGTCGGCGATCATGAAGGTGGATGCACGGATGTGGTCGGTGATGACGCGCAGGGAAACGTCCATCTTGTAGGACTTTCCGTAGGAAGCGCCGGTCAGCTCGGTGACCTTGTTGGTGATATTCATGACGGTGTCCACATCGAACAGGGAGTTCACGTCCTGGCACACAACAGCCAGACGCTCCAGACCCATGCCGGTATCGATATTCTTCTGCACCAGCTCGGTGTAGTTGCCCTGGCCGTCGTTGTCAAACTGGGAGAAGACGTTGTTCCAGACCTCCATATAGCGGTCGCAGTCGCAGCCAACGGTGCAGCCTTCCTTGCCGCAGCCGTACTTTTCGCCGCGGTCATAGTAAATCTCAGAGCAGGGGCCGCAGGGACCGGAACCGTGCTCCCAGAAGTTGTCCTTCTTGCCGAAGCGGAAGATATTCTCAGCAGGAACGCCGATCTCCTTGTTCCAGATCTCGAAGGCTTCCTCGTCATTTTCATAGATGGAGGGGAACAGACGGTCTTCGCTCAGACCCACCACCTTGGTCAGGAACTCCCAGCTCCAGGCAATGGCTTCCTTCTTGAAGTAATCGCCGAAGGAGAAGTTGCCCAGCATCTCAAAGTAGGTGCCGTGGCGGGCGGTCTTGCCGATGTTCTCGATATCGCCGGTACGGATGCACTTCTGGCAGGTGCAGACACGGCGGCGGGGAGGCTCCACCTCACCCTTGAAATAGGGCTTCATGGGGGCCATGCCGGAGTTGATCAGCAGCAGGGACTTGTCATTCTGGGGGATCAGGGAAAAGCTGGGCAGACGCAGATGGTTCTTGCTTTCAAAGAAAGACAGGAACATCTCGCGCAGTTCGTTTACGCCGTAAGGCTTGGGATTCATGGGAAACAACCTCCAAATAATATATATGAGTTGATAATTGACAGTTGAAAGTTGACAGTTACACGCAGTTCCGGAACTGTCCACTTTCCACTATCAACTGTCAACTGAAAATACAAAAAACGCCGCCCCTAACACCATAGGGGCGACGTGAATCGCGGTACCACCCTAATTCGCCGGCAAATACCGGCATCTTAGCCGCTCTGTAACGGGAGCACCCGTCCCGGTCATCCCGGGCAACGCAGCAAATGGCTTGCAGCATTTCCGCCGGGGGCTTTCACCGTCTCCCCCTCGCTCAGGACTTCCCTGCTGCTTGGTTTGTGCAATGTCTTTGCATATCCACTGTATTTTACCACAAAGCACAAATTTGTCAATGACTTTCTGTGAAATTTTCCCGAAGGGATATTCCCTGTCTGTATTCAAAGGGCTCATCCACCTCCGGCTGCCAGGGGCGGATCACCTGCTTTGCAGTGGTGGGAAGTCTGGGAAGCTTCTCGCCCGGGAAGCAGATGATCTCGATCTCCAGTCCGTGGACGCTTTTTTTCAGGCGGCAATCCAGAATGCTGTTCCATTTCTGCAGTCCCTGCCCCAGGCTGTCCAGCTCCATGGGATTATTGCTGCCCGTACGCATGTCCATCAGTCTGGGAGACCGGCTGCCGCAGTCGCAGGGCTGCATGACAAGTCTGGCGTTGTCCCCGATGGCATAGCGGATATCGGGCCTTACTTTGGGATAGATCAGGATCTCGCCCACTTTTCCGGGAGGCAGCGTTTTTCCCTCTTTATCCAAAATCTCCACACCGAATTCCTCATCCCGGATGTGAACGCCCCAGCTGTGACCACAGGCAAAACCAGCCACGGTTCCACTCTGCTGCAGCGCAAAGCAGCCTCCCACCGCACAGTCCAGACCCGTGACGATACCCTGGCGCATCCACTCCGGACAGGGATACCCGGTGGTGATGACCCGGCGGATAAACAGCGGCGTTGCCGTCTGGATCTTCAGCTTCGCAAGGCCCAGCAGCAGCAGGGGTTCTCCGATGATGGCGCTGACACGGTTGGTAAAGGCCGACCGGAGAATGTACTTCCACCGTTTGTCCGCCTCAATGGTGATGGGGGTGATTTCCAGTTCCAGCAGAGCCTGCGCAAAAAGCCAGCTCAGGGAGCCTGGCCGCTGATCCAGAAAGCAGAGCATCACCCGGTCGTCTCTGCGCAGGAATTTTCGCAGATGTGCGGAAAGATATGCAATTGTACGGGTCTGATACTGCTGATCTGCGCAGTATTCTGCCATTTGATGGAAAACTTCACGATCCATATGCGACACGTCCCATTGTCATTTCTATAGATATTATATACAATCTTCTCTCCATATTGCAACACTTTTTTCATCTATTTTATAAAAAAAGAGCTGCCCCGGCGGAGCAGCTCCCATAGATTGCAATTGTATCAGGCGTTTCCCTTCTCTTCCTTGATCTGAGCCTGCAGATGTACGCTCAGGACAGCAAGAGAGGTTGCCATATTCTCATTCTGAACCAGGATTCCGGCCGGAACATCCAGATGCACCGGGGCAAAATTCCAGATGGCCTTGATGCCTCCGGCGATCAGCTGGTCTGCAACTGCCTGGGCGCCTTCGGCCGGTACCGTGATGATGCCCATGAGGACTTTATGGGTGCGGCAGAAGCTTTCCAGATGATCGATGGAATAGACAGGCTTGCCTTCCTCCGTTTTCTCCATCTTGGGACGCTTGTCAAAAGCTGCCAGGATGTTCAGGCCGTATTCATCGAAGCCCTTGTAGCCCATGAGCGCCTGACCCAGCTTACCGGCGCCGATGAGGACGGCATCGGTGGTATTGTCGTACCCCAAAAACTGTTCGATATCATCGATCAGCGCTTCACGCAGATAGCCGATCTTGGGGCGTCCGCCGTCGGACACCATTGCCAGATCCTTGCGCACCTGAACCTCACCCATGCCCAGGGCATTTGCCAGGGCCGTTGCGGAAATGTGGGGGGAAGCAGGGTCGTTGATGCTTTTCAGATAGGCCAGATATCCGGGAAGCCGCTTCAGGACGGACTTGGAGATTTTCTTCTGTTCCATAAATACCTCTTTTGCAATGTTCAATAAAATCATATCGATAAAAATGTGTATCGATTATACCATACTGATTTCTCAAAAGTCAAGCACAGGATGTCTGTCGAATGAATTCTTTTTTCAACCGCTGCATGATTTTTTTCTCCAATCTGGAAATGTAGGACTGAGAGATCCCCATCTTCCGGGCGACCTCCTTCTGGGTCAGCTCCCTGCGGCCCTCCATACCAAAGCGCAGGAAGATGATCTCCTGCTCCCGGGGCGGCAGCTCCTTCAGTGCCTGACGCAGAACCTTTCTTTCCACATCCTCCTCCAGCGGCCGCAGGATCATATCCTCCTCGGTGCCCAGGATGTCGCTGAGCAGCAGTTCATTGCCGTCACAGTCCATGTTGATGGGTTCGTCCAGGGAGACCTCCGTTCGCTGATTGCTGTTCTTGCGCAGCTGCATGAGGATCTCGTTCTCGATGCAGCGGCTGGCGTAAGTGGCCAGACGGATTTTTTTATCCAGGCGATAGGTGGAAATGGCCTTGATCAGGCCGATGGTGCCGATGGAGATCAGATCCTCCAGGAGAATGCCTGTGTTTTCAAACCGGCGGGCAATGTAGACCACCAGCCGGAGATTGTGCTCCACCAAAGTCTGCCTGGCATCCTCGTCCCCTTTTTCCAGTGCTTCCAGGGCGCTGCGCTCCTGCTCCCCTTTCAGAGGCGGAGGCAGGATATCACTGCCGCCGATGTAAAAGATCCCCTCTGACCGGATCAGACCAAGCTTTTGCAGAAATTCCAGCAATTTCATAATGCCCCTCCCAGCAATCCCTGATACATATGTTCCCCTCCCAGGCCCTCCGGCGCAAAGGCGACGATGGCGCTGACGCGCCGCTGATCCACCATAACCTCCGGAAACCGCATGGCAAGCAGCATTCCGCCGCACCCTACCGCCCGGTAGGGAATCAGCCGCAGCCCCGGAAGCGGCCGATTAGCCAGGGTCTCCATGGGCGATGCCAGCTGCTCCCGGGTCAGACCGGTGAGGGCCTTTGCCATATCCGCCGAGATTACCAGCACCGGCTCCCCGGAGATCGGGTCACGGAGGGTATTGCCAGTGTCCCGCAGCGCTACCAGGCGGACGCATTTCTCCCGGCAGGTGATCTGTACCGGCACATATTCCCTGCCGCCTGCCTGGCCGTCAAAGGCCCAGCAGCACAGCAGCCAGACCAGCCCTCCGGCCAGAAGCACGCTGAATGTATCCCCTCTGCCGATGCTCACCGCCATGCCCCCAAGCGCCATACTCAGGATCACAAAAACGCCGATTCTTCGCAGCGCGCTTTTATCCAAACCGAAGGCCGCGGCACCCATCAGGCACAGCATCACCAGCCGCCAGAGGGTATTGCCCAGAAATCGGAAGCCCGGGAGAAAACAGGCCGCTCCGTAGCAGGCTCCCAGCAGCGCAGCCAGGGCACAGCGGGCTGCGCCCAGCGGGAAACCGGACAGCCGGTTCGTCCCCAACAGCAGCAGAAAATCCACCAGAAAGTTCAGAAGAAACACAACATCCAGATAAACCTTCAACCTACCACCTCCGCATTTGTTGTGAGACCAGTATACCCTCCGGCTCCGGAAAAGTCGGTCGCTTTGTTGATGCAGCAGCACCGCAAGTTCCTTCAAGCCCCCGTTCCATTCCGCGGCATCCGGGTGGATACAAGAAAAACCCCCGACTTGCATCAGTCGGAGGCTTCTGCGCGCTCAACGGCGCGGATATTTTTTTCAGCTTTGAACCGGGGTGTCATCAGCTCGTGGCCGCAGCCAAGGCACCGCAGGCGGAAATCCGCACCGGTGCGCAGAACCAGCCACCGCTTCTCCCCGCAGGGATGGGCCTTCTTCATCACAAGAATATCATTCAGCCGGATATCCATAGTTTCCTCCTTCGGGAATTGAAAATTGATAATGGAAAATTGAAAATTATGGTATCCCTTCGGGATTATTTTAAATCATTGCGAAGCAATACCGCAATTTTCCATTTTCAACTTTCAATTTTCCATTTGCTTAATTCTGTCCCAGTACTGCTTCGCGGCCTGCTCCACCTTGTTGGGGCCGTATTCGTAATAGTGTGTGCCTGCCAGCTCATCGGGCAGATACTGCTGCTGAACCCAGTGGTTCGGGAAATCGTGAGGATACAGATACCCCTGTTCCCGCTCCATGGTATAGGAATCCGCGTGGACGTTCTGCAGGTGTCGGGGGAAATCGCCACTTTTTCCCTTCTTCACATCCGCCAGGGCCATATCCAGGGCGATGTGGCCGGAATTGGACTTGGGGCTGGTTGCCATCAGCACAGCGGCATCCCCCAGTGGGATTCTGGCCTCCGGCATGCCCAGCTTCAGAGCCATATCCACACAGGCATTGACGACAGGGATGATCATGGGGTATGCAAGGCCCACGTCCTCCGCCGCAATGACCATCAGGCGGCGGCAGGCGGACTGCATCTGCCCTGCCTCCAGCAGCCGCGCCAGGTAATGACAGGCCGCATCCGGGTCGGAACCCCGGATGGACTTCTGCAGTGCAGAGAGCAGGTCATAATGGCTGTCCCCGTCCCGGTCGGCACGCATGGCGCTTTTCTGGGTAACGGCTTTGGCATCCGCCAGAGTCAGAGGCAGGGTATCCCCCTGCGGAATACCGGCGGAAAACAGCACCTCAACGGCATTCATTGCCTTGCGCAGATCGCCGCCGCAGGCTACACTGATATATTCCAGTGCGCCTTCCTCCGGCAGAGCCTTCAGGGCAGTGCGCTGCTCCATGTACTGCACTGCCCGGCGGACAGCCTGCAGCGCGGCGGAGGCGGAGATCTGCTTGAACTCAAACACCGTACTCCGGCTCAGGATCGCGTTGAACACATAGAAGTAAGGGTTCTCCGTGGTGGAAGCGATCAGGGTGATCTTGCCGTTTTCGATGTGCTCCAGCAATGACTGCTGCTGCTTTTTGTTGAAGGACTGGATCTCATCCAGGTACAGCAGCACCCCATTGGGAGCCAGGAAGGTATCCAGCTGGGATACGATCTCCCTGATATCCGCTGTGGAGGCAGTGGTGGCGTTTAATTTATAGAGGGTACGGTTGGTCTGCTTTGCTATGATATTGGCAACAGTGGTCTTGCCCGTGCCGCTGGGGCCGTAGAAGACCATGTTGGGAATCTTGCCGGAATCGATCAGCCGCCGCAGAACGGCACCCTGGCCCAGAATATGCTCCTGTCCGAAGACCTCGTCCAGGGTCTGGGGACGCAGAAGATCGGCGAGCGGTTGGTACATAGGTGTTTCCTCCCGGGAATTTGGATTTCCATTTATTCGATCATTCCGTAGAGGAGGGTCAGTGCTCCTCCCGAAATGGATCAGCCAGCGGAAAGGGCAATGCCCCTCCCCTACGGAGAACGTTTTTTATACTATACCATATATCCTGTAAAATTGCACCAACTATTTTCGTTATTTTCGAATTTTCGTTCGTTAACCAAGTTTTGTTCCGACGATTTCTTTCTGTTGCTCTGTCGGCTCCCAGCTGAACTGGATATCTGCCAGAACATCCTCATAGCACAGCAAATATCGGTCATATTCGGAATCATCTCCAACATCTATCACATGGTAAACTTCCACCGCTCCCCAGGGAGCAGGATCTACCGGTTCAATTTTATCCCGTTCCGCATAAGAAAGGTGGAGCTGATTGACCTGAGTCACATTCTTGATCATCTGCTTCCTGCAGCCATCATAAAGGAACGGCAACTTTACCTTTACAAGATCGTATTCCATATGCGGAACTTCCGACCAATCCTCCACATCGAACCAGGGCCACTGCCGTACATGACGGTATGCCAGGAAAACCGACTCCTTGGGAGAGCCCTCCACCACATACTGGTGATCCACATCCAGCAGATCCTCCACCCGCAGGGGATGCGCCACCTGCATAAAGTCATCATCCTGATCAAAGGCCCCCTCCTCGTTCAAGGCCAAAGTACCGAAGGTAACCAGATTCTGCACTGTAAAGGCCAGCAGGAAGGTTATCAGAAAGCTTCCGATCCGGTTTGTATTTTTCGATACCTTCCACCGCTTGAACAGCCGCTTGACCCAGTCTGCCGCAAAGAAAACCAAACCCATGCACACAGCCATGCCGCCCATAATGAACAGCATCATCTTATCGGAAGCAAATGTGTAATTCACCACCAAATACACACCGTTCAGCGCCAGAATCCAAAGAGCTCCCTTCTGAATCACCGCCGTGCTGGGCACATCCAGAAACTGTCCCTGCTCCGCCGCCTCTGCTGCCCGCTTATGCCAGCGGCGATACACCGTCAGCTCCGTCACCGCCAGAATAAATACCAGCAGCCAGCACAATCCGCCAAACACCTTCATGGGGTCTGCCATAGTGGCAATGATGTTTCCGAATAATCCCATCAGGAAGAAAAATCCCATGACCACACTTAGCACCAGCAAAAACACATGTCCCCAGAAGAAATTCTTCATCATAGCAGCATGGATGGTCTCCACCTCCAGCACCGGGTCTGTCTCTATAGGGATTGGATTTTCCCTTTCGTTGCAGAACACCTGCATCTGGGCGGATGTACACACCAACTTCCAGCCGGTATGGGCACAGAAGTCCAGAAAGCGCTTCTGTGCTTCCGAAGGCTCCGGGTCAAACTCGGATGCCTTGGGGTAATAGCTGACTGCAAAGTGCAGCTTTCTCGGCTCCATCCGGCGATAGATCCAGCCGTAGTTTGCCATCCGTTCCAGCATCCAGCCCTTTTCCGCCATTTTTTCCAAATGAGAGGCAATTCCGGTATGGTTATAAAAGGACAGCACTTCCAAACGCCGTTTTGTCTTTCTCATACAGCATCCTCCTCAAACAATCTTTCATAGTCCCTGGCCTGGGCCCGGATACGGTCATATTCCTTTTTCAGCACATCCATTCCCTTTTCTGTCAGGATATAGCTTCTTCTGCGCCCCTCCACCTTCGTTTCACGGATAAAACCCTCTGCCAGAAACTGTTCCAGCAGATTGTACAGAGTTCCGGAGCCTACCTTAACCCGATTGGCCGTCATCTGCGGCACTTGATCCAGAATATCCAGGCCATAGCATTCTTCCTTCAGACAAAGCAGGATGTAAAACATCTGCTCTGTCAGCGTTTGAAATTTCTGTCGCGGCATTTGGCATTCCTCCTTTATTGTCGAATATCGAGTATCTAATTATAGTATATTGTCGATTATCGAGAATGTCAAGTAAAAATATAGGGCGGAGGCATGCCTCCGCCGGACAGTAACGGCATCTGAGCCATCACATCAGCCGCTCCGCTTCTGCGGCTGCCCGGCGGGGTCATGACCCCGCCCTACAATTATTTACTTTGGTTTTCAGAACGTACAAACATCCGGCATGGCAGGCTCTGCGCCTTTGACCACCTGGATGGCAGTCAGCACGGGGCCCAGGTCGCCCTTGTACAGCTTGTGCTTTTCCGCGGTGATCTTTGCCGTCACCATGACCCAGCTGCGTGACTCCAGAGAGGATGCCTGCTCATACCGGCAGGGAATGCCGCAGAACTGGATATCGTCCACACAGCAGGTCATCACAAACCGGCCGGGGGCAAAAATGCCGTTCTTGTCCCGGCGGAGCATGGCCACCTGGGCCTTGAAGCAGACAGTCTTGCCGTCGTACTTTTCCGGCTCCTCGGTCACATCCCGGTACCAGATGGCATAATCGTCATCATTCACACAGATCACGGGAGCGTTGATGTCAAAGGGCAGCGGATCTTCGATCTCGTCAAACTCGGTGGTGCCGTCGGTGTAGTCATACAGAATATCAATACGGCGGGAGGCGGCTCTTGCCAGCTTGTGGAAGGGCATCACGTCCGCACCCTTTTCCAGGCGGTTGAAGACCACCATCTGAGCCCCCACCAGCTTGTCCATGACCAGGTTGCGCATATTGGCATTATAGGCCATGATGGTGGTGGAATCGGCAAACATGACCTCCTGGGCCACCACCCAGCTTTCGGGGAACTTCATATACAGGTCGCCCACCTGCTGCATGCCGTTCAGCTCTGCCACAATGCGTTCTGCCTTGTACTTCTTCTGCAGGGCGGAAAGCTGCTTGGTGGTAACGGTCTGCTGATCCAGAACCTCGATATAAACGTTCTTGTGGGGATAGGTGGACAGGTCGTACTCTTCCTCGCCCTCTTCAAACAGCAGTACCAGTGTCCGTTCGCCTGCGTTAAAGCGCTCATCCTCGAAGGTCTCCTGGATGAACTTGGTCTTACCGGAGTCCAGGAATCCGGTGAAGGAATAAACAGGAATCTGCTGCATATCTTACACCCCAAACAGGACGGCTACGCCCTTCTCGTCCAGGTTTGCGCCGATGACGCACAGCTTGCCGGTAATATCGGCGGAGCCGGAGCGGATATTGTATTCCTCAGGCACATAGTCAAAGTGAATCCAGCTGCCGTCATTGGCCATCAGGATGCCCTTGGCACGGAGCACCATGCCATACAGGCCGCTGTCCAGCTGCTTCAGCGCCAGTTCGATCTTTGCGGGGTCAAACTTCTTGGCCGTCTCCACGCCCCAGGAGGTGAAGACCTCGTCGGCATGATGATGGTGATGGTCATGATCATGGCAGCCGCAGGTGCAGTGCTCGTCATGGTCGTGGTGATGATGGTGATGCTCATGGTCGTGGTCGTGACCGCAGCAGCACTCGCCTTCCTCATGGTGGTGATGGTGATGCTCGTGCTCATGGTCGTGGTGACCGCAGCAGCACTCGTCTTCCTCGTGATCATGATGGTGATGCTCATGATGATGGGCGCAGTGCTCTTCCTCCACATGGCCGTGGTGATGCTCGTGGCAGCCCTCGTCGCCGTGGTGATGGCCGCAGCATGCGCCGTCCTCGTGATGATGGTGGTGCTCATGATTGTGGTCGTGGCCGCAGCAGCACTCGCCCTCTTCGTGATGGTGGTGATGATGCTCATGGTCGTGATCGTGACCGCAGCAGCACTCGCCGTCCTCATGGTGATGGTGCTCATGCTCGTGCTCATGATCGTGGCAGCCGCAGGTGCAATGCTCGTCATGCTCATGGTGATGATGATGCTCATGCTCCTGCTGCAGCTTTGCCAGCTCCGCCGCCAGGGTGGCCTTGCCCTCCATGGCGTGCAGCAGCTGCTCACCGGTCAGGTGGCCCCAGGGGGTAGTGACGATGGTGGCAGCGGCATTGTGCTCTCTCAGCAGTGCAACGGCAGCATCCAGCTTGGCCTGGGGAATGGAATCGGTACGGGACAGGATGATGGTGGACGCGGTCTCGATCTGGTTGTTGTAGAACTCACCGAAGTTCTTCATATAGACCTTCACCTTGCCGGCATCCGCCACAGCCACGGTATAGCCCAGGGTCACTTCCTCATTTGTAACCTTGTTCACAGCACCGATCACATCGGACAGCTTGCCCACACCGGAGGGCTCGATGAGGATGCGGTCAGGATGGTACTGCTCGATGACCTGGGTCAGGGCCTTTCCAAAATCACCCACCAGAGAGCAGCAGATGCAGCCGGAGTTCATCTCGGTAATGTTGATGCCCGCATCCTGCAGGAAACCGCCGTCAATACCGATCTCACCGAATTCGTTCTCGATCAGAACCAGCTTCTGGCCGGCATAAGCCTCCTGGATCATTTTCTTGATCAGCGTGGTCTTGCCTGCACCCAGGAAGCCACTGTAAATATCAATTTTGGTCATAGTCGTCTTTTTCCTTCCAAAAGTTAGATTTTTATATGTTATTTATATTTCTCTTATTTATGTTGTAAGTCTACATATCCATACGCATTCACAAAAAAGCAAAGAATATATGATGTCTTATGTTCTTCTATTCTCTATTTACGCACCGCACAAAAGTCTACGTTTTTATTCAAAAATATTTACTACACCATTGACATTTTGTGTACAAATGTTGTAAGTGGGGTTTTCGGTTTTTCGTCATGCTTTCGGAAAACCGCCACGGGATATGATAACACACCTGTGAACTAATTGCAACGTTTTTCCAGCAATTCCATGCTTTCATAGACCTTATCCATCACATTGTCCGTGTAAATGTTCGGCGTTGTTCTGGCATCGGAATGGCCCATCAGATACTGGGCAGACTTCACATCCATATCGGAAGAGACGCATTTGGTGCAGAAAGTATGTCTCAGTACATGGGGTGTGCACCGATTGATCTTCACTGCACTCACTTCATTGTAGTGGATCATCAGTTTCCGCACGACATCCGCATATTCAGAATGGGTTCTGGGTCTGCCGTTCCGTGTCACGGAGAGAAATCCAACATAGCCATCAATCATCACATCCAGCTTGATCTCATTTCGCTTTCGGATCAGATTCATGGCGCTCTGCCGAACCTCCTGAGTCATGGGAATATCCCGGACACCATTCTCGGACTTGGGCTTGGTAATGGTGAGCCTTCCTACCAGTCTGACGATCTGCTTGTCCACATGGATCACATTTCTGGCAAAGTCAACATCCTGGATGGTCAGAGCTGCAAATTCGCTAATCCGCATTCCAGTGCCTGCAAGGATCACAAACATATCCAGGTGTCTCTTGCCGATGATATCTTCCCGCAGAAACTTCCAAAGGCTCTCCTGCTGGCTCTGTGTCAGTGCCCGTACTTTGGGGGTGTCATCATCAATAATGGTCTTGATGGGAAATGCGCAGGGATTTCGCATCAGTGCATTGTCCTCACAGGCCATCTGAAATGCCATTTTCAGAAGCGTATGGACAGAATTGATCGTTCCAAAGGCTTTCCCTTCATCATGGAGCTGAATCAGAAACTGCTTGCAGTCTGCTATCCGGATCCGGTTGATGGGCATATGATAAAGCTTGCTGGGCTTGATCAGACACAGATAACGCATCATGGTTTCCCGAGTGGAATCCCGCCACTTACGTTTCAAAGAAAATGCACGATCCAGAGCATCGCACAACGGATCACAGCCGTCAAAGAAGCTGACACCCTCGTCCAGCTACTTCTGAATTTCCTTCTCCTTTTTACGCAGTTCATTCAGATCCCGGTCATAGATGGTTTGACGTTTTCCGCTGATGTCCTCATACCGAAACTGGTATAAGCCATCTTTGCGTTCACTTTCTCCAGTGCGTAATACACGGCCCTTGCTGTCCTTTCTTCGTTCAGACAAGTCATCCACTTCCTTTCATCAGACAGGAAGAGCCTTGACATACACTGTAATTATAGCACTCTACTGTACAAAAATCTATACTGTTCTTCATTTTTATTCTGAATTGTCTCATCAGACAGAGTAAGCCTCCTTCAAAAACTGAAGCAGAGCCTCCCGCTTAAACATCCGCTTCCGGCCTACAAACAGCACATAATCACAGCTGTTATCGTTGGACATCTCTCTGAGTTTGTTGATACCGATACCGGTATAGATAGAGGCTTCTTTCAAAGTCAGCAAGTGTTTTGCATCCAGAGGTATGCTTTTTGCTTCTCTAGTATCAGGAAAGTTGTTCTGATTTTTCATTTTCTAGCGTTTCTCCTAAATCTTATGTATTTCCGGTTTCAATACCTCCGATCGCTTGAAACGTCCTTCTCTGTTGTTATGTAAATCGGAATACACAATTCTTTTTATCTCTCTAAGGCGTACAGACGGCGGATTTCAACCGCTCCATAGGGTTTCCCTTCCACCATTCCCATGGCGGAGCGACCCACGGTGTGACCCATGGCCATCGCAAGTATCATTGTTAAAAGTATCTGTCTGCCTTATTCACTTTTCAAGGTACACGGCTGTAATGCCATCGTTGTGGAGGGCATGATTTATCCCTCTATATATTTAATTAGCATTTGAAGAGGCAAAAATAAAAAATGCGACAAACCTTCTGAGAGGTTCTCAAAAAATAAGGATTCTCGACAGGAAATGTGGAACAAGAAAAAATCGCAGCAGGTTCCTACAAGAACTTGCTGCGGCAGAACATCTCTATTCACCTGAATAATTCTTCGGATTCTAAGAAAGATGTGTTTTGACTTCGATTATTTCTCTTTCACAAAGCACCCTCTGTGTCGGGCATCTGGTAATTGCTGCAATTTCTTGCAGCTTCATTATAACATACCTTTTCCCATTTGTCACGCATAAATCTAATTATTTCTTTACAAAAATACTCGTTATTTATTAATTGACTATATTTTCACAATTATTTCATAATATTTCAAATATTCGTCCGGTAATGACAAAAAGGACCGGAAGGATGGCTGCGAACACCGCATTCACGTCTGAAAGCAGTCTTCCATTGCAATCATACCTTCCGGCAATCGATTCGAAGACCTTCACCGATTGTGGACCGCTACTGTTCTGCTTCGCTGCCGTCCGTACCGATTTCCGCATGCCCTCTGACAGCGTCTAACGTCGGGTGCACGTCCGACGTACCGGTAACCTGGGTGCTTGATCTTGCCTTTTATTTGTTATAGTACATTTGTTCTTTTATGTCAAGAAAGGTGCATTTTCAGAATGAGTCTGGGAGAGATTATTTACAAAAGACTAACCAGATGGACAATTCTTTCTGATTGGATCTTACATAACATTACTCTCCGCCCAGTTCCTTCAGAACTTCAGCCAGCATTTTGTTTCCCTGCTCAAAACAGGCAACGGCATCCATGACCTTCTGATAGGATGCATGGCTTCCCGCTTCGTCCAGCTTTACAGCCAGGTCTGCCAATTCCCTGGCATGAGCTGCATTGTGGCCGGTCATGTACTTCATCAGAGCCAGCAGTTCCTCCATAGGAGTATGGCTGTGATGATGATCGTGTGCATGGGTATGCGTATGATGCTGATCATGGAAATGATGTTCGTGCATGGTTTCTGTCTCCTTTTCTTTTGTCACGTCTATATATTCCTGCCGGGACAAATCATAAATCCTGTCGGCAATTCTATTGGCTAAATGCCAGTTGTGGGTCACTGCGATGATGCCCATATTCCGCTTCTTTGCTTCCTCCAGAACCACATTCCAGATCTGAGCCTGGGTGATCACGTCCAGCATGGTACTGATCTCATCACAGATCAGATATTCTGCACCGCTCATCAGGGCTCTTGCCACGCAGAACCGCTGCAGTTCGCCGCCGGACAGTTCTCTGGGAAACCGGTCAAGCCATGCTCTTTCGATGCCGAAGGCATCCAGCACATCTTCCCGCATTTCGCCGCTTTCTTCCAGAACCCGCTTCAGTCTCCAGCGGGGATTGATGGCCTTTTCGGGATGCTGATAGATCAGCTGTACCGGGCAGATACCCTTTTTCGGAAGAGGCTTTCCATCCAGAAGGATCTGACCTTCTGTGGGTTCCAGATACCCGGACATCAGCTTGACCAGCGTGGTTTTTCCGTAACCGCTGGGGGCAAACAGTGCAACACGCTCTCCGCGTTCCACACTGAGGCTGACATTTTCCAGAACAAAGGGTTCCTTCCGGTCATAGCGGAAGGCAACATTTTTCGCTTCAAGTGGCATGGAAACACCTCACTTCTCCGCCCCGGACTTCTCTGGCGGGCGGAACCTGGTTTTGACACTGCTCCGTGGCATAGGGACATCGGGGCGCAAACAGGCAACCCTTCGGCAGATTACCGGCATAGGGTTGGAATCCCTCAATGGGCTGGAAGCCGTTCTGGGGCAGCGCTCTCCATAAGGCTTTGCTGTAAGGATGCCGCAGGGCCTCGGGGCCGATTTTGAAATCCTTCACAGGTGCAGTCTCCACCGTGGTACCGGCATAGAATACGGCTACCCGGTCCGCAAATTCAAAGGCTAGGTCAATATCATGGGTAATGAGGATGACTGCCTTGCCCTCATTGGCCAGTTCCCGAAACATCTGCAGAGCTTCCATTGCCTGGCCCAGGCTCATGCCGGGAGTGGGTTCGTCGGCAATAATCAGCTGGGCATCGGTAATCAGCGCTGTGGATACCAGCACCCGCCGAGCCATACCGCCGGAAAGCTGGAAAGGATAGAGATTTTCTGTTTTCTCAGGAAGTGCAAATCTCTTGAAGAGGCCTCTTCTTTTTTCTGTGGGATAAGGTTTCTTATGTCCGACCGCCTGCTTACCCACCTTCATCAGAGGGTCAAGAAAAGCAACGCTCTGGGGAACCAATGCAATTTCACTGCCCCGAAGAGACTTCTGCATTTGAGCGTTAAGTTCTTTGCCTTTGTAGTGCAGATGTCCCCTTACAGTAGCATTGCCCGGCAGGATGCCTAAGATGGCTGATGCCAGCAGGCTCTTGCCGGAACCGGAGGAACCGGCCACTGCCACGATCTCACCGGGACGGACGGTTAAATGTAAATCGGAAATCACCTGTAGATCCTTCTGTTCCAGGGTTCCGTCATACATCCGGAAGGAAACAGACAGATCGTGAATTTCCAGTATTGTTTCGTTTTTTTGTTCCATAGTGTTACTCCTGTGCGCTGTAGGGATCCAGAATCATCCGAAGATTATCCCCCAGCTTATCCACCAGCAGGACGATCATCAGCAGCGTCAGTCCCGGGAAGACCGCAGGCCACCAGAGGCCGGCGGATAAGTAGTTCATACTTTCTGCCAGAATAATACCGATGGCAGGCTGGTCCGGAGGCAGGCCATATCCCAGGAAGGAAATAGCAGCTTCGTGCAAAATGGCATGAGGGAACATCAGTACCAGTCCCACAAAGAACTGGGGCACCAGATGTGGCAGCAGATGATTTACAAGGATCCAGCCGCTGGACTTGCCCAGTCGCCGGGATACGGCTACATACTGTTGGCTTCGAAGCTGCATAACCTCTGCCCGGATCAGTCGGGCCAGGCTGCACCAGTGGGTTGCGGCCACACCGATCAGCAGGCCCTTCAACCCTCTGCCAAAGGCAACGGAAATCAGCATGATCAGAACCATGTGGGGTACACCCATCATCAGATCGATGACCCAATTGATAAAGCTATCCATTCTCCTGGAACCGGTAGCCGCTGCAATGCCTACAAAGACGGCTATCACAGCACTGATCACAGATGCAATCAAACCTACCGTCATACTGACGGACAGGCCTTTCAGCGTCCGGAAGAACAGATCCCGTCCCAGCGCATCGGTTCCGAAAAAGTGCTCCAGGGATGGTGGCAGTCTTGTACTGCGGATACTGGGTGCCGTTAATTCCTCCGGCAGCATCACACCAGCAGCATAGATTGCAATAAATGTAAGTGCCAGAATTACCGACAGAAGCACTACCCTGGTTCGTCTGTTCCATTTTGTCATTGGGACACCTCCCGGATCTGAGGATCAATAATGCCGTAAAGCAGATTGGCAATCATATTGCCAATACAGACGAACAAAGCAGAAAACAGTGTTACGCCTAAAAGCAGCGGCACATCACACCGAAGACCGGCTGCAGATACAGCACTGCCAAGGCCGGGATAGCTGAAGACATTTTCCGCCATGACGCTGCCGCCGAAGAGTTCTGCAAAGGATGTAAACTGAAGGGTCAGCGCAGGAAGCAGGATATTCCGCAGACCATGCCGCCGCAGGATCGTCCATTTCCCCTCTCCCCTGGCCCGGGCAAAGAGGCAGTATTCGCTGCTGAGCACATCAATCAGCTTCTGACGGGTATGCAGGGCAATATTGGCAAAGGACATGAGGCTCAAGGTAAAGGCAGGCAGAAACAGATGGTGCAGCCGCTGGGCAAGAGTAATATCCTCTGAGCGGACACCGATAGGGCTGGAAAAACCTACCGGGAACCACCCCAGCTGTACCGCGAAAACCAGGAGGAACAGCAGGCCCAGCCAGAAGGTCGGAACGGAAGACAGCAGATAGCAGATCTTTTTCAAAATCTTATCCGGCCACTTCTCCCGGAACATTCCCATGATGCACCCCAAGGCAAAACCGATGATACCGGCAAAGAGCCAGGCACAGGACATCAGCGCCAGAGAATTGGCAAAACGCTCTGCAATCACGTCTGCCACCGGTCGACGGTAAATGGCGGAATGCCCCATGTCCCCTTTCAGCAAAGAGGTAAGCCAGTTGAAATACCGCTCCACTGGGGGTTCATTGACACCCCAGTACGCTTCCAGTTCTGCCCTCTGCTCTGCGGAGACCGCGGTACCCAGACTCATAATATACTGACTTACTGGGTCCACCGGAGAGGCACTGATCAAAGCAAAAGCAATAATACTGACTGCCAGCAGCAGGGAAAGGATCTTTATGGAGTTTTTCAGAAATATCGTTGTCAGTCGTTTCGTAGTTTCTTTCATGGTCATGCGCCTCTTTCTATGTTGGCTATCGGCAAAACACCTTATCAATGTTCTCCCGAAAGCCAGCAGATAAAATGATTCTCGAAGGGATACTGCGCCGTTTGACGCAGTATCCCACAGGAATGGTTATGCTGTCCAGGTCCAGTCCTGGATATTCTGAAGAAACGGGAAATTGCTTCCGTGAGGATGAACATACTGATTACCAATGTTCAGACCATCCCGGATAAAGTATACATGATCCAGATTGACGATCCAGACCCAAGGGCACTGGCCGATCATAGCGGTACCGGTTTCGCCGTCCCACTGAACCTTCCGGAAATTCTCATAAGCTTCTTCCGGGGTCAGTGCCTGCCGGGCAGCTTCCAGATAACCATCGGTGACTTCACTCATGTGGCCTTCGGGGTTGTAGTAGTCATCCAGAAGAGCGCCCTTGCTTTGATACAGGAAATAGGTCTCGGAAGGATTGGCTGCACCCCAGCCCATCATGACCGCTTCCGAGAACATCCGCAAGCTAATCTCATCCCAGCTGAGGCCCTCGGGAATAACGTTGATGCCCACTTCCTTCAGAAGTTCCACACAGGCAAGCAATATTGCCTGCCGGGCAGAATCCCCGGCGGGATACATGCAGGTAAACTCCGCTTTCAGGCCGTCCTTCTCCACAATTCCGTCACCGTCAGTATCAACCCAACCGGCGTCACGAAGAAGCTGCTTTGCGTAATCCACATTGGTCTCAATTTTTACAGCAGGATTGTTCCAGGGCATACCGTCGTTTTCGGAGAATGCGGGAGTTGCATAGCCGTTCAATGCCACATCCGCAATCAGATTGCGGTCAATGGCATAGGCGATGGCCTGGCGGATTTCAATGTTGCAGGTAACGTTGTTGCCGATGGGTGCACCGTTCTGAGCTACCTTGCCTCCCGCAGGAAGCACGGGCAGGGTGAATCCACGGCAGTCGGCGGTGGCAATTCGCTCAATGTGATAGCCGTTCACCTGGTTCACTGCCAGGGTCGCAGAGGTAATGGCTGCATCCACCTGTCCCGCCTGGACAGCAGCCAGAGAGGCATCCTCGCCCATGAAGACGATGACCACATTCTTGATGACGGGAACTTCCCCGTAGTAATTTTCGTTGGCTTCCAGAACCAGCTGCTCCTGGCTGCGCCACTCCACAAACTTGTAAGGGCCAGAGGTGACCGCAGGGTTCGTGCCGTAAGCTTCGGAGTAAGCATGTTCGGGAATCACACCCACAGAAGCCAGGGTATTCAGGAACCAGAAGGTGGGAGTGTTCAGCGTGATGACCACGGTAAAATCATCTTCCGCCACGGCACTGTCCATAAAAGTCAGATCAACAGAACCCATGGCAGTCTTGGCAGTTTCCAGAGTGAATGCAACATCATGGGCTGTGACCTGCTGGCCGTCAGTGAAATAGGCATCCTCGCGGATTTTAAAGGTCCAGACCAGGCCATCCTCGGAAAGGTTGTATTCCGTGGCCAGATCGTTGACGAAGTTCATGTCCGCATCATACCGAACCAACGTGCTCTGCATAATAGGGGCATTGCCATGGCCCCAACCTTTGGTGGGATCCAGAGTAGTCGGTTCATCGCCAATGGCAATAATGACGGTATCTCTAACTTCAGAATGTGCTGCTTCTGCAACAGGTGCTTCTTTTGCTCCGCAGGCAACCATGCTCAAAACCATAACCAATATCATCAGCAATGCAGTCAGTTTCTTTCGGTTCATATCATTTCCCCCTGTTTTATGTCATTATGGAAAGTATACTTTATTCAAATAAAGCGCACAAGCCGGGTGGGGGGATATTTTTGATATATTTTTATCGATATCCCCCCTAGGGGGATACTGCTTTTTCAACAAAAAGAACCCATGGGCCGTATGAAACAGCTCATGGGATCTCCTTTGAGATAATACTTGCCAGAACAATTCGGTATGCGGGATTATAAAAACGCCGGTATTGCTCACTGTGGGATACCATAGGATATCCCGCTCTTTTGTATTCTTCCAGATAGGCCTCTAGTTCTTCCAATGTGAATCCAAACGCACCGGAATCCGTGACCTTACGGAGAATTTCCAGTTTGATCAGAAAGCTATTTAGATTTCCTTTATGCGCTTCCGAACTGCGGATAAAGTCATCGGCCAACTGTTGGATACTATAATCGCTGCTATCGATAGCATTGAGCATTACCCGTACAAGGCCGTTGCCAATGCTTTCCAGAAGCGGTGCGTGAAGATCCTGGGGTGTAAATTCATACTCCCGCTGCAATGCATTGCGGCAGCTTGTAGGATCCCGGATCAGATGTCCTCCCCCGAATACATTTTGATAGATTAGTTTCACCGCATCTGTCGGCTGCATCATGGGATATTTCCGGGCATGCCGCCGTAACACCTGTTCCAGGTTTTCCATCTAACCACCTCTACGCTTTCTCAGTGGGATTATTGTATCATAGGGTTTTGCAGTACAGAAGCCCCCTATAGGGATATTCTGTACTGTTATTTTGCATATCATATCCCCCGGTGGGGCTTGCGGGCAGAGCATTGAGCCGATACAATATAGCCCAAAGGAGAGGATTCCTATGAACAGATTAATCACCGTACAAAACGCAATTCAGCAGTTGCTCTGCCAAAAAGAAACTGTGATAGTGGCTATAGACGGCAACTGCACATCCGGAAAAACTACACTGGCAAATCAGCTTGCTGCAAATTATGATTGCAATGTATTCCATATGGATGATTTCTTCCTCCGCCCGGAACAACGCACTGCGGAACGTTTTACTGAGATCGGCGGCAATGTGGACTATGAACGATTCAACCAAGAGATTCTGCTTCCTCTGAAATCCGGTAAGCCCTTTTCTTACCGGCCATTCGATTGCGGCACCTTCCAATTGACGGATCCGGTTTCGGTCATGCCCAAGAAACTGAACATCGTTGAGGGAACCTACAGCTTGCATCCATACTTTCGAGATGTCTATGATCTGAAGATCCGTCTCACTATTTCACCAGAATTGCAGCGCCAAAGGGTTCTGGAAAGGCCAGAATTCCTTCATCAACGGTTCTTTGAGGAATGGATCCCTATGGAGAACCTGTATTTTGAAGGCTTTGCTATTTCTGAAAAGTGTCATATTATACTATAAGCAAAACGTCTGCATTGCTTTCATCGCAGTGCAGACGTTTTCTGTTATGGAATGCATTGATACCCATGATCTTTGATCATATATCCACAGCCATTTTTCGGCTGCCAGTCATAGCGGGTTTTGTTTTCTTCCGGAAACAGGTGTTCCATGATGGCTGCAATGACACCGCCGTGGCAAACGATTACAGTATCCTCTTTGATCTCCAAGAAGGCTTCCAGAACACGCTGCTTCATCTGTAGGCCGCTTTCGCCGTTGGGTGGAACATTGGCTTCGTTGTCGCCTGTGCACCAGATCTGATAGGCAGGGTTATCTTTCAGTTCCTCATAGCTGTGCATTTCGAAATCACCGAAGTCTACTTCCCGGAAGCGAGAATCCTCTTCATAAGCTACATCGCCAAACAAAACCTTTAAAGTTTCATTTGTCCGCGACCTGCCACTGGTAAGGAAGCGGACATTTTGGATGTCATAGGGAATCCGCCGCAGTTCTTCCCGGCCCTTTTTCGACAAGGGTAGATCCGTACTGCCGCAATAGAGCCATTTTTCATTGGCTTCTGTTTTACCATGGCGAATCAGATAAATGATCATTTTATTCTCTGCTCCAATCCGCAGAAGATTCTGCTGACCTGAGCTGCTTCCGCTGCCAAGTACTGGCACAGCCGCCCGGTTTTCTGCCTCCAGGCCCGGTTTTCCTCTCCCATGGGAACCACACCGCAGAAGATATCCTGGCAGATCAGAATGCTGTTTTCCCAGTCTGTTCGGTTGGCTTTGAAATAGCCGATCGGGTCGGGATGATGATAGGTAAACTCTTCGAGTTTATAGATGCACTGTTGGGAGAAGTCGATTTCCCCTGTGGTGCAGGTATAGATTTTCTCTTCGGTGATTCCATACTGATTTTGGGCGAAATCCAATTTCCCCTGATAGGCGCCGCCGATAATCAGAATCATGTCATTCCCTCCTCAAATCAATGCATAAACAGCTGCGGCGCAGAGTTCTGCAATACTTAAGGAATAACCGGAAATATCACCGTTCATGCCTTCCAGAGACCTGTAAGCCTTCCACAAAGCAATGCTATACCCCACCAGACATCCCACAAGCACAAAACCATAGTGACCACAGCACAGGAATCCTGCTGTGACAAAAAGGGCCGTCATGGATATCAGAATCACGATATGAGATTTCGGCTTTTTCTGATCTGCATATTGACTGGTATTCATAGGTTTCAGTGCTGTCACCGCCAGAGCGCTGCAGCAGCGGCTGACGGCAGGCACAAAGAGCAGAATCCGAAAATCCGCTTTATCTTTGACAGATGCCATAAATGCAAACTGAGCAAGGAGCAGCAGAGCAATTCCGATCACGGAAAAAGCACCCACATGGGAATCTTTCAGAATTTCTCTCCGACGTTCCAGACTGCGATAAGACTTCACCGCGTCCGTCACATCCATATAGCCATCCAGATGAATAAAACCGGTGACCAGATAAGGATAGACTGACAGGATCAATCCCTTTACCAGAACCGGCAGATTCAACACATTACTGAGCCAGGCAAGGAGTGCCCAGATCCCACCGATTTCCAATCCAACGATCGGCAGGAACAGCAGCATCTTATCCCTCGCCTTTTCATCCCAGATATTACCGGGAAAGGGAACAGAACAGAACATACTCTGGCACATGGCAAACGCATGAAAATACGTTTTCATAGCTGCAATTCCCCCTTATGTACGATGTATTGACCTGCGGATACTTCCACAACCGTGTCACAGACCTGTGCCAGCCGTCGGTCAACATCTGCAAGGCATCTGCGGTATTTTTCCGTAGATTCCGAATACACTTCCGCATCGGAATAAATGTAGTCACTGACAAAAATTGCATGTCTGACCTTATCTACAAATTCCACCAGTTCATCAGCACATCGTTTTGCGGCATCCAGATCCAGTTCGTAGTTTTTTTCTGCCGGAAACAGAGAATTCTGCAGCAAAGCCGTCACGCTGTCCACCAGAAATGCCCCAGCTGCATCTGCCGTTTCCAGGCAGTCCAGAATGTTTTGGAAGCATTCTACGGTTTCAAAACCCATTCCGTCACGGTCAGCAATGTGCCGCCGGATGCGCTCATCGTCTTCTTTTCCGGAGGATATCATGGTAGCAACATAGTAATGTTTTCCGCCATCCGCCAAGGCCACCGTCAGATTCTGGGCCAGGGTGGATTTTCCGCATTTGGCACCGCCGGAAATAAAGTAGGTCATTTTGCTCCCTCCACGGAGAATTTATCACCCTCCCGGATCTCATCCAGGTAGCCGTCGTCAATACCCGCCTGTTCAAAAGTTGCCATATCGTTGATGATAGCACAGGCTGCGTCCAAAATTTGGAAGGCCAGCGGGCAGCCGCTGC
>JAFQHF010000079.1 GCA_017398105.1 Oscillospiraceae bacterium
CAGCGTAATCTGACAGCTCCCTTTACACAAGGGTAAGCGAAGCGCAGTCAGCGGAAGTGAATGACAGCCCGGTGGGCTGTCAGAGCCGCTGACCGGGCTGCCCGCAGGCAGCCTTGGGCGCTCCCGCGCCAGAGGTTTTTTGACACGCTGTATTGCCGAAGGCAATTCCTTAATTCAGCATTTAGCATTCTGCATTTTGCATTTTTTAAGAGGTTTCTCTATGAATGAACACAACAACTATCCCGACTGGGATGAGCAGTATTACGGTACCGGGCCTACGCAGCCGCCTAAGGATAAGGGCGGCGTTCTGGCGCTGATGCTGATTCTGGTGATTTTTCTTTCCGGCATCGTGACGGTGCTGGGCATTCTGAATATTCGGCTGTTTCAGGAGCTTCAGGTGAAGCAGAAGGAAGCCGACCTTTCCATCGCCTTCACCACGGAGGCTGTGACGGAGGAGGCTGCGGTTCCCGTGCCTGCCAGCGTTGCCCAGCAGACAGAGCCGGTGCCCTTTGCTTCCATGAATATCCAGCAGTCGCCCCAGAGCATTGACAATGTGCCTATGGAGGGTGGTCTGCCCCTGCAGGAGATCTATACCCAGAATATCCCCTCGGTGGTGTCCATTTCCTGCACCGGCTACGGCGGCGCTTCCACCGGCACCGGCGTGGTTCTGTCTGCCGACGGCTATATCGTCACCAATGCCCATGTGGTAGACGGGGCCGGTTCCATTTCCGTCCGGCTGACGGATGACCGGGTCTTTGCCGCCAGCATCGTTGGACTGGATGAGATTTCCGACCTGGCTGTGCTGTTCATTCAGGCTGCGGATCTGACACCTGCCAGCTTCGGTGATTCCGCCAGCCTGCGGGTGGGCGATACGGTGGTTGCCATTGGTGATCCTCTGGGTGAGGAATTCCGGGGCACCTACACCAACGGCATCGTCTCCGCCATCAACCGGGACGTGGATATGGACGGGCGCACCATGACCCTGATCCAGACCAATGCCGCCCTGAACTCCGGCAATTCCGGCGGCCCCCTGATCAACTGCTACGGTCAGGTCATCGGCATCAATACCATGAAGATCGGCGCCTTTACGGACAAGGCCGGCGTGGAGGGACTGGGCTTCGCCATTCCCAGCGCCACCGTCAAGGAGATCGTGGATCAGCTGGTGAGCCAGGGCTATGTGTCCGGGCGTCCCACCTTGGGATTGGAGGGCGACAGCCTTTCCACCTTCTATCAGCATTACTACCGGATGCCCGCGGGACTGTATATCACCTATGTAGCCCCCGGCAGCGACGCCTACAGCAAGGGAATTGAGGACGGCGACATTCTTTTAAGCATCAATGACAAGCGCATTACCTCCATGGAGGAACTGAAATCCGTCATTTTCGACTGCGAAGTGGGCCAGACCGTTCAGGTCATCATCTACCGCTCCGGCCAGCAGTACCGCCTGGAGCTGACCCTGGCGGAAGACAAAGGCTGAAAACAAACACGTAAAAAATATGTCATCCTGAGCGAGCAACGCGAGTCGAAGGATCTACGCACTTACAATACGCTTAAAAGAAACGATAGTGCGCAGATCCTTCGACTCCGCTTCGCTCCGCTCAGGATGACAGTTTCGTAATATAAAATTCAGAATCGAGGAAACCAATGGAACCTATCTATCAGCAGGATTTTGAAATCACCGACCTGTATGTGGACTGCAGGGGCAGAGTCCTGCCCTCGAAGCTTCTTTACATCATGCAGGAGATCGCAGGCATCCATTTTGCCCGGATCTCCATGGACTATGAGACCCTGGCGGAAAGAGGCATGTTCTGGGCCATCACCCGGCACAAGGTGCAGATCAGCCGCCTGCCCATGCGGGGCGAGACTCTGCACGTGGAGACCTGGCCCATGCCCACCACCCGGGTTGCCTATCCCAGGAGCATCATCGCCTATGACGAAGCAGGAAACGAGGTCTTCCGCTCCATCTCCCTGTGGGTGCTGATGGACCTGAACAGCCGGAACATGATCCTGCCGGGCAAGAGCGGCATCGATGTGGCCGGAACCCTCCGGGGCAATGAGCTTGCATCCCCCCTGGGTCTTCCTGCCAAGCCTCTGGGCCAGCGCCGGCAGCGGACCGTCCGCTTCACCGATCTGGACCGCAACGGCCACATGAACAATACCAGGTACTTAGACTGGATCTGGGATCTGCTGCCCGGGCAATACCACATGGGACACAATGTGAAGGAATTCACCGTCTGCTACCTGAGCGAAGCCCGGGAAGGTCAGGAGCTTACCCTTCACTGGGACTTCCTGGAAGAAAACTGTATGCAGATGGATGCCAGAAGAATCGGTGAAGACGGCAAGGAAGAACGGATCTTCGCAGCGAAAATCCTGTTTGACTGAAAATGAAAAAATACTTACCGGGTTAACGCAGCATGGCACCAATCTGCAGTAGGGCGGGCTGCCCTCAGCCCGCCGCAAACAGAAAAATAGTACCAATTGCGGCGGCTTGAGGGCAAGCCGCCCTACCAGGGTGCATTTTTACGTTGTCATTTTTCAGCTTGCTGCGTTAATCCGATAAGCAAAAATAAAACAACTGTAGGGCGGAGGTATGACTCCGCCGGGCAATACCGATACCTGAGCAGAAACGACCAAACGCGCAAAGGTATGCAAGTGCCCGGCGGGGACATGTCCCCGCCCTACTTTTATTATTTGATTTACAGCGGTGACTGCTTGATCTTTGCGAAGCGTCTGGGGTACTGCTTTGGCGTGGGAGCTACCTTGCGCAGGACGATGACGGCGTGGCTGGTGCCGTCGATGGGATACTCCTTGACTTCTTCCAGCTTCAGACCCAGCTTTTTGATGGCGTTGCCGCATTCAGCCAGCTCCTCTTTGGCGGCTGAACCCTTCATGGCAAGCACCGCACCGCCCACCTTCACATAGGGGGCCGTCAGCTCCAGCAGGATGTTCAGACGGGCAACAGCCCGGGAGGTGGCAAAGTCATAGCATTCCCGGCGGGCTGCCACCGCTTCCTCAGCCCGGGCGGTGACGCATTCGGCCTGGATTCCCAGCTGCGGCAGGATTTCCTCCAGCCACTTCATCCGCTTGCCCAGGCTGTCCAGCAGTGTGATCTTTGCCTCGGGGCAGGCGATGGCCAGGGGCACACCGGGGAAGCCTGCGCCGCAGCCCACATCAATGAGGGTCTTGCCCGTCAGATCTGCAGCGCTGAGCACTGTCAGGCTGTCCAGCAGGTGCAGATTTGCCACGGGCACATCCTCGGTGATGCCGGTCAGATTCATGACCTCATTCTGCTTTACCATAGCTCTGGCAAAGGCGCAGAGGGTATCGATCCGGTTTTCCGGCAGGTCAAGGCCCAGCTGAGGCAGGCCGGAAATCAGGGTTTGTTTCATCATCATTATCACCACAATATGTCTCTGTAGGGGCGGAATTCATTCCGCCCTCAATGTTTTATTTTAGGGAGGGATGAATCCCTCCCCTACGTTTTGAATGAATTACCGGGCGTTGACGATGCCGCTCAGGTCGATCTGGCTTTCGTCGTAGGGATCGAAGTGGGAATCCTCCACGGTGATGGAGGGCAGGACTTCTGTCTGGATGTGCCAGTTCACCAGAAGATCCGTCACCTGACCGTAGGAGCGGATACCGGCGCTCTCGCCGCTGGTCTTCAGATAGGTATCGTTGACGGTATCGGCAAAATTGGTGGCCGCCTCATTGCGGTTGGCGCTGAAGAAGTGGCTGTAGTAGTCCATATCCCGCTGCAGCAGGTCGCTGACCCCTTCCTTGACCCGGGCAGCGGCAGCAGCGGCCGCAGTGGTATGGACACCGGCCAGGGCATTGTAGCAGTAGCGGTAGGCCATGAAATAGCCGGAGTACCGGAACTCGATGTCGGAATGGACGGAGGTAGCCAGGAAGCCTGCGAAATTGGCATCCCGCTCGGAAGCGATGCACATCCGGTGGGACATCTCATGGGCGATGGTAAAGGGCAGCGTCACATCGGGGATCTGGGGGTTTACCGCAGCCTCGCCGGTCATGCCGAAGGTGACGCCGGTGATGCCCATGGAGGTATACATATCCGCCCAGCCCAGCTGCTTTACCGGCACCCGGGAGCCTGCAAAAATGGGATAGTGATAGTCATAGGTCAGAATTTCAAAGCCTTCTCCTGCCCGGGCTGCCAGAACATCGAAATCATCGAATTTCACATTGCCGTCTGCATCCCGGCCCACCTGGGCGGCCAGCTCATTGGCCTTGTCCCGGTAGAATTCCGTGGCTTCCGTCAGCTCCTCCAGATTGTAGCTGGAGGTATCCAGGCGCATGTCCTCCGACAGATCGCCTGCGTAGTAATTCAGGCCCCACATAAGGGTATGCAGCATGTAAAGACCGGCAAAAACCGCGATCACCCAGCCGCCCCACTGAATTGGATTCCATTTGAGCACCAGCATCAGAACAAAGCTTGCCAGGATCACAACGCCCAGGGCGATGGCCAGCACCTGCCAGACGGGAAACGCCACCACCGCCGTCCATTTTGCCAGATAATCCTGCATGGTGCGGATGACGTAGGGATACACCATGTCCACCAGAGTCGCAAACCGCTCGCCGAAGAGCATCAGCACCCAGGTGATCGCGCCGAAAATGGCCGCTGTCAGGTATCCGAACCAATATTTCAAAGGAAACGCCTCCTTTTGATCGTCATAGTTATGGATTTTAATAGTATAACACATTTGCAGGCAATTGTCTTCCTTTTATTTTTTTAATTTTTTCTGAACGGTTTATTTATTTTTCTGTAGGGCGGGGGCATGCCCCCGCCGGGCAGTAACGATGCCTGAGCGGAAACGACCAAAGGCTCAGAGGAAAGAAAGTGCCCGGCGGGGACATGTCCCCGCCCTACAATGCTACAATAGGAAGCCTTTTCTTTTTCCTGAAAAACTGTCATTTTTTCCTTTTACTTTCCACAAAAATTCCTTGTGTTTTCTAGTAAAATGTGATAAAATTTAGGGTGAATAATTATGCCCAAAATTGGCCTTCGGCCCTTGTTTTTTGGGCTTCCAAGATAGACGAAAGGAGCCGCATTATGTATTCATCCGCCTATGTCTGGGCCAAGGTTCTGAGCCATATGGAGGAGCGTCTGGGCGCTGTCACCGTGTCGGCCTGGTTTGACGACGCGGAGGTGGTGGAGCTGAACGAGAGCAATCTGATCCTCTACTCCCCCTCGGATTTCCGCCGGGAGATCATCCGCCGCCGCTGCACCGACTACATCCACGATGCCCTGAAGGAGATCTTCAATTCCGATGCCAAGCTCCTGGTTTTCGGCGACGAAGAGCTGAATGCCAGAAAGAGCAAGGGCAAGTCTCCTACCTCCATGGACTTCAACCCCCAGTTCACCTTTGACAATTTCGTGGTGGGTCCCTCCAACCGGTTCGCCCATTCCGCCGCCATTGCGGTCTCCAAGACCCCGGGCCAGGTCTATAACCCCCTGTTTATCTACGGCCCTCCCGGCGTGGGAAAGACCCACCTGCTGTACGCCATCGCCAACGGCATCCGCAAGGAAAATCCCAACGCCAACATTGTTTATATCAAGGGCGACCAGTTCACCAACGAACTGATCGATGCCATCAAAAACGGCAAGAACATTGAATTCCGCTCCAAATACCGGGAAGCTGACCTGTTCCTGGTGGATGATATCCAGTTCATCGCCGGCAAGGAATCCACCCAGGAGGAATTCTTCCATACCTTCAATAAGCTCTATGAAGAGCACAAGCAGATCGTGCTGACTTCCGACCGGAAGCCCGACGACATGCTGACCCTGGAAGAGCGTCTTCGCAGCCGGTTCCTGTGGGGCCTGATCGCGGACATCAATCCCCCGGACTATGAGACCAGAATGGCCATTATTCAGAACAAGGCCCGGCAGCTGGGACTGAACCTGAGCGATGATGTATGCAATTACATCGCCATCAATATCACCAACAATGTCCGTCAGATCGAGGGCACCGTGAAAAAGATCCTGGCCTACCGGGATTTGAACAACATGCCCCTGGATCTGCCCAACATCTCCCGGGCCATTGACGACATGTTCAAGTCCGAGGGCAACGCCCTGCCCACCGCGCCGCTGATCATCAGCCAGGTCTGCAAGTTCTACAACGTGGACGAGTCCGTTATCCGGGGCACCCAGAAAAACAAGGGCACTGCCGAAGCCCGGCAGGTGGCCATGTATCTGATCCGGAAGCTGACCAACCTGTCTCTGCCCGACATCGGCAAGGAATTTGCCAGGGATCATTCGACGGTATTGTACGCCATCCGCAAGGTCGAAGTCGCGCTGAAAAACGGCGACAGTCACATGCAGAACAATATCCGGGATATTACGGCCAATATCAATAGCTGCTTATAATATCGGTTCTACGTCCGGGAATGGCAGGTGTCACTTTCTTGTCTCCGAACAAGAAAGTAACCAAAGAAATCGGCTTAAGAGGCGCTGAGTTGATTGCTCCCGCAATCAAAGCCGCCCTCTTAAGAATCTCCCGGCGCGCACTAACCTAATCTCAGAAACTTAACGATCTAAATTTTAAGCCCAATCACGTCTGACTACTGGCGGGGGCTCCGCTCTCCCCGCCCTGCCGAAAAAATTATCTCAAACTTTTGAGGAGAAACCTAGCAATGAAAAAGTCGGAACACTTTTTCATTGCCGCGCATGAATTAACGAGGTACAATCTCAACCAGATGCGCGCCGGG
Source organism: Oscillospiraceae bacterium (assembly GCA_017398105.1). The sequence continues at coordinate 6,721 of JAFQHF010000079.1, forward strand.
AAGATTCTTAAGAAGGGCGGCTTTGGCGCGCAGGAGCGCGACACGCAGCGCCTTCTTAAGTCGCCTTCTTTTGGTACTTTTCTTGGCGAAGCAAGAAAAGTACATACCACCACCATAAGGGAAATTTTACTCCAAAAGTTTTCCACAGGGCCTGTGGAATGTGGAAAGAAATTCTGTGGACAAATTGGTGCCGAAATTTCCTCCACAACCCCCTGTTGAAAAGTTCCACATCTTCAACATTCCCCTGTGGAGAAAAATCCGTTGCGGCCCTAGAGCAAAAGGGACTTTTCCACATAATTTTGTACTACGGCTGATACTGCTACCTAAACCTATGACAGATATATATATCTTGAATTCTTTAACAAGAAAGGAAATCGACGATGCGTTTTACCTGTGAAAAAAGCATGCTGGTACAGGGCCTGAATATTGCGGGCCGTACCGTGGCCCAGAAGAGCAGCCTTTCCGTTATCGAGGGCATCCTCTGCAAGGCCGGTCACAACCTGAGCCTTACCGGCTACAACATGGAAACCGCCATCACCTATGATATCGAAGCCGATATCCCCGATCCCGGCCAGTGCATCCTGCCTGCCAAGCTGTTCGGTGATATTATCCGCCGTCTGCCGGAGGGCCCCGTCACCGTTGTGGTGGATGACAGCTATAAGGTCTCCATCCGGGCGGGCTATGCCTCCTTCACCATTTCCGCCGAATCTGCCGAGGATTACCCGGAGCTGCCTGATGTCAATTCCGGCCGGCCCATCCAGATCCCTCAGACCAAGCTGAAGGAGCTGATCTCCGGCACCATTTTCGCAGTTTCCGAAAATCAGGGCAGACCCATCCACACCGGCGTGAAATTTGAGGTTTCCGATAATTCCATCACCACCATTGCCGTGGACGGCTTCCGTCTGGCCCGCCGGACCTATCATCCGGAAGAATCCACAGGCCGGGATCTGAGCTTCGTGGTTCCGGCTCAGGGTCTGAAGGAAGTGGAAAAGATCGTCTCCGATGTGGAGGATATGGCAATGTTCACCCTGGGCACCAAGCATATCCTGTTCCAGATCGGCAATGCCACCCTGGTCTGCCGCCTGCTGGACGGCGAATTCCTGGACTGGCGCAGAGTGGTTCCCACCAACTGCCCCGTAAAGCTGGTTGCCCATGTTTCCGATCTGGCATCCAGCGTGGAACGCGTGGGTCTGATCGTTTCCGAAAAATACAAGAGCCCCGTGCGCTGCGTGTTCAGCCACAATGAGCTTTTGATGCGCACCAACACCACCATCGGCGCGGCCGAAGACAAGTGCGCCATCGCCGGTGACGGCAAGGAGCTGGAGATCGGCTTCAATGTCCGGTATCTCGCCGATGCCCTGAAGGTCATCCCCTCCGAGGAGGTCACCCTGGAGCTGACCAACGGATTAAGCCCCATCGTCCTGACCCCTGTGGATGACAAATACGATTTTGCCTACATGGTTCTGCCGGTCAGAATCAAGAACGGCTGATTGATCACAACAATCCTGTAGGGCGGGGTCATATAAATTGTTGTATGATTGCCCCCGGCAATCATCAGTATTGATGATTCGCTGTGCGGAGCACCACCCCGCCGACCAGATTTGACGGCCACCATGCTGTAATGGATGGAATCGTTATCGTTTCAAAAAAGACGTTACCACAGTAGAAGATGAGGGTGCGTCGGCGGGGTCATGACCCCGCCCTACAATATATCTTTGAGGTATTTTCTATGAAAGTTGTTGTCAAAAAGAAGGACAATTCCATTCCCGTGTCCATTTCCACGGAATATATCAAGCTGCAGGATGCCATGAAGTTTGCCAACATCGTTTATTCCGGCGGCGAGGCCAAGACCCTGATCCAGGAGGGACAGGTGAAGGTCAACGGCGAGGTGTGCACCATGCGGGGCAAAAAGCTCTACAACGGTGACAAGTTCGAATTTATGGATCAGACCTATCTGATCTGCTATCATTCATGAATTTACAGGAATTACAGCTTCGCTCCTTCCGGAATTATGAGGAAGTGGAGCTTACCTTTGAACCCGGTGTGAATCTGATCGTGGGTGACAATGCCCAGGGAAAGACCAATCTTTTGGAGGCCATTTCCTATCTTGGCTCCGGAAAAAGCTTCCGGGCCATGAAAACGGCGGAAATGGTTCGCTTTGGAGCTGATTTTGCGGAAATTCAGGGCAGGGTCTTCTCCCAGGAACGCATTCAGACCCTGCGCTATCTGCTGTTCAACGGCTCCCGGCCCCGGCAGATTTTCCGCAACGGCGCCAAAAAGAAATCCGCTGCCGAGCTGGCGGGAGTCCTGCCTACGGTGCTGTTCTGCCCGGAGGATCTGCTGATCCTGAAAATGGGTTCCTCTCAGCGGCGCAGATTCGGTGATTTGGCGTTATGTCAACTAAGACCCAACTATGACGCGGCTCTGACGGAATACAACCGGATTCTGGATCAGAAAAGCCGGATTTTAAAGGATCATTTTGAAAATCCTTCCGTGCTGGCCATCCTGCCGGAGTATAATACCCGGCTTTGTCAGGTGGGCGCTTTGCTGATCTCCTACCGGGCCCGGTTTTATGACAGTTTGGGAAAATCCGCTGCAAAATTCCACAGCCAGTTTTCCGGGGGTGTGGAAAACTTTGCGCTGGAGTATAAAACGGTTTCCACCGTGAAAGATCCCTTTGCTCCGGTGGCGCAGCTGACCCAGGATCTGATGTCCCATCTGGACCGGCACTACCGGGCGGAGCTGGAAACGGCCCAGTGCCTGACCGGCCCCCACAAGGATGATTTTACCGTTTCCCTTTCCGGCATCGATCTGAAAGCCTACGGCTCCCAGGGCCAGACCCGCACCGCTGCCATCAGCTTAAAACTTGCCCAGAGAGAACTCATGGGCCGGGAATGGGGCGAAGAGCCGGTGCTGCTGCTGGACGATGTGCTTTCCGAGCTGGACCCGGGCCGGCAGGATTTCGTGCTGAACCAGATCGTGTCCGGACAGGTCTTCATCACCTGCTGCGAACCGGGAAGGTTTACAAAACTGGGTAAGACCATTGAGATAAGAAAAGGCAACTTAATTTAATGCAAAATGATAAATGATAAATGCTAAATTATGCCTTCGGCATGATAAAAATAATCCGCGTTAGCGGATACCATAATTTAGCATTTAGCATTTTGCATTCTACATTATCCGGAGGATATTTATGTCTGACGAAACGAAAGTAACACAGGAATACGGCGGCTCGCAGATTCAGGTTCTGGAAGGCCTGGAGGCTGTGCGCAAGCGCCCCGGTATGTATATCGGCTCCACCTCGTCCAGCGGTCTGCACCATCTGGTTTACGAGATTGTGGATAACTCCATCGACGAAGCCCTGGCGGGCTACTGCAAGCATATCACCGTCACCATCAATCCCGGCAATTCCATCACCGTCACAGATGATGGCCGCGGCATCCCCGTGGACATCCAGCCCCAGACCGGCAAGCCCGCGCTGGAGGTCGTCTTCACGGTGCTCCATGCCGGCGGTAAGTTCGGCGGCGGCGGCTATAAGGTCTCCGGCGGCCTGCACGGTGTCGGCGCTTCTGTCGTCAATGCCCTGAGTGAATGGCTCACTGCCCGGGTCCACAAGAACGGCAATATCTATGAGATGAAATTCTCCCGGGGCCATATCACCCAGGAGATGAAAATCGTGGGCAAGACCAGCAAAACCGGCACCGAGGTCACCTTCCAGCCCGACCCCGAGATGTTCGATACCCTGGTCTATGACTATGAAATTCTTCACGAGCGCATGCGGGAGGAAGCCTTCCTGAATGCGGGCCTCTCCATCACCATCACCGACAACCGGCAGGCGGATGATATTTCCGAGACCATGTGCTATGAAGGCGGCATCAAGGAATTCGCGGTCTTCTGCAACCGGAACAAGACGCCCATCCACAATGACGTGATCTACATGTCCGGCAGCAAGGGCGATGCCTCCGCGGAGATCGCCGTCCAGTATAACGACGGCTACAATGAATTTTTGCTCTCCTTTGCCAACGATGTCCGCACCCCTGAGGGCGGTATGCACGAGACCGGCTTTAAGACGGCCCTGACCCGTGTGCTGAATGCCTACGGCCAGAAAAACGGCATCATCAAGGGCGATGACAAGGTCTCCGGCGAGGACTGCAGAGAAGGCATCACTGCCATCATTTCCGTCAAGCTGACGGATGCCCAGTTCGAGGGCCAAACCAAGGCAAAGCTGGGCAACGCCTACATCCGTACTCTGGTTGACCAGGTAGTCAACGAGCAGCTGAGCGTGTTCTTCGAGGAGCACCCCCAGATCGCAAAAACCATCCTGGAAAAGGCCATGATGGCCAACCGGGCCCGGGAAGCTGCCCGGAAGGCAAGAGAATCCATCCGCCGGAAAACCGGCCTGGAATCCGGCCAGATGCCCGACAAGCTCCAGGACTGCAACGAGCGGGACCCCAGCCTCTGCGAAATTTACATCGTCGAGGGTGACTCCGCTGCGGGCTCTGCCATCCAGGGACGTGATTCCCGGTTCCAGGCGATCCTTGCCATGTGGGGTAAGATGCTGAACGTGGAAAAGGCAAGAGCCGATAAGATCTACGGCAACGACAAGCTGTACCCCCTGATCGTGGCACTGGGCGCAGGTATCGGTGAGGAATTCGACATTTCCAAGCTGCGCTATCACAAGGTCATCATCATGTCCGATGCGGACGTGGACGGCGCCCATATCCGAACCCTGCTTCTGACCTTCTTCTTCCGCTACATGCGGCCCATGATCGAAAACGGCTACGTCTACTCCGCCGTGCCGCCTCTTTACAAGCTGAAGCGGGGCAAGACCGAGCGGGTCGCCTACTCCGATTCCCAGCGTGATCAGATTTCCGCCGAGCTCCGGGCTGACAATCCCAATGCCAAGGTGGAGATCAGCCGGTTCAAGGGTCTGGGCGAAATGGATGCCCACGAGCTGTGGGAGACCACCATGGACCCGGAAACCAGAACCCTGCGCCGCATCACCCTGGAGGATGCCTCCCGGGCCGACGCCATCTTCACCGTCCTCATGGGCGAGCAGGTGGAGCCGAGAAAAGAATGGATCGAAAAGAACGCGAAATACGCGGTCAATATTGATATATAATGATAAATGCAAAATTATAAATGCTAAATTGTGGTGTCCCTTCGGGACGAATTTCATATTTTTTAATTTAGCATTCAGCATTTAGCATTTAGCATTTGTGATTATTTTATCCTAATCGTGGAGGTGCTATATGGCACATAACCGCAGTTATAAACCTGAGGATATTCTGTTCCCCAACCAGGCGATCACGGAATCGAATCTGGTGGACGAAATGGAAAAGTCCTATATTGAATACGCCATGTCCGTTATTGTCGGACGTGCGCTGCCGGACGTCCGGGACGGTCTGAAGCCGGTCCACCGCCGCATTCTGTACACCATGTATGAAAGCGGCCTGACTTCCGACAAGCCCTTCAAAAAGTCCGCTACCTGCGTCGGTGACGTGCTGGGCCGGTATCATCCCCATGGCGACGCATCCGTTTACGATGCCATGGTTCGTCTTGCCCAGGATTTCTCCATGCGCTACATGCTGGTGGACGGCCACGGCAACTTCGGCTCCGTGGACGGCGACCCCGCTGCTGCCTACCGTTATACCGAGGCACGCCTGAGCAAGCTTTCCAACGAAATGCTCCGGGATATCGACAAGGACACCGTCAACTGGGACCCAAACTTTGACGAATCCCGCAAAGAGCCCAGAGTCCTGCCCTCCCGGTTCCCCAACCTGCTGGTGAACGGTTCTTCCGGTATCGCCGTGGGTATGGCAACCAATATCCCGCCCCATAACCTGACGGAGGTCATCAATGCCTGTGTGGCCGTTCTGGATGACCCCGAGGCCACCATGATGGATCTGATGGAGCATGTGTCCGGCCCTGACTTCCCCACCGGCGGCATCATCATGGGCCGCTCCGGCATCCGGGCTGCCTACGCCACCGGCCGCGGCAAGGTGGTGGTTCGTGCCCGTACCGAGTTTGAGGAATTCGGCAAGGACAGAATCCGCATTATCGTCACGGAGCTTCCCTATCAGGTCAACAAGCGCCAGCTGATCAAGAATATTGCCGAGCAGGTGAAGGACAAGCGCCTGGAGGGTATTTCCGACCTTCGTGACGAGACCGACCGCAACGGTATGCGCATGGTCATCGAGCTGAAGAAGGATGCCAATCCCCAGGTGGTGCTGAATAACCTGTTCAAGCAGACTGCCCTGCAGTCCTCCTTCGGCATCATCATGCTGGCGCTGGTGGACGACCAGATGCAGCCCAAGATCCTGTCCCTGCGGCAGATCATTGACGAGTACCTGCGCCATCAGGAGGAAGTCCTGACCCGCAGAACCCAGTACGACCTGCGCAAGGCCAGAGAGCGTGCCCACCTGTTGGAGGGTCTGCTGATTGCCCAGGACAATATCGACGAAGTCATCCATATCATCCGTACTGCCTACGACGATGCCAAGCAGCGTCTGATGGAGCGATTCTCTCTGGATGATATCCAGGCCCAGGCGATCCTGGATATGCGCCTGAAGGCCCTCCAGGGCCTCGACCGGGAAAAGCTGAAGGCGGAGTACGATGAGCTGATGGAGCGCATCCGCTACTACGAGGAGCTGCTGGCAAATCCCGAGAAGCTCCGTGCCGTTCTGCGGGAAGAGCTCATCGAGATCCAGGACAAGTTCGGCGACAAGCGCAAGACCGAGATTCAGGACATCGAGGACGAGATCGATATTGAAGACCTGATCGAGGAGGAGACCTGCGCCTTCACCCTGTCCAAGCAGGGCTACATTAAGCGGATGCCCGTGGATACCTACCGTACCCAGTCCAGAGGCGGCCGTGGCGTCAATGCCCAAAACCTGAAGGACGAGGATTATGTAAAGTCCCTGAACATTGCCTCCACCCACGATCATATGCTGTTCTTCACGGATATGGGCCGTGTCCACCACAGGAAGGGCTATCAGATCCCCGAGGCAGGCCGTACTGCCCGTGGTACTGCCATCGTCAACGTGCTGCCTCTGGAGCCCGGCGAAAATGTCACCGCAATGGTGATCACCAGAGAGTTCGACGATAATGAATTCCTGATGATGGTCACCCAGAAGGGCACCGTCAAGCGGATTCCCTTCATCGCCCTGAAGACCAACCGCAAGGGCGGTATCCGGGCCATCACCCTGGAAGAGGGGGATCACCTGATCAACGTGATCCGCACCAACGGCAGTGACAATATCATCCTGGCAACGGCAAACGGCATGGCCATCTGCTTCAACGAAAATGATGTCCGACCCATGGGCCGTGACGCGGCAGGTGTTCGCGGTATTATGTTAACCGGTGATGACTTCGTGGTGGGTGCGGAAAAGGCCGAGGAGGGCAAGACCCTGCTGACCGTCACCGTCAACGGTTTCGGCAAGCGCACCGAGCTTTCCGAGTACCTGCGTACCGGCCCCGACGGCGAGAAGATTCCCCAGGGCCGCGGCGGTAAGGGTCTGAAGAACTATAACATCACCCCCAAGACCGGCAGAGTAGCCGGCTGCCGAGTGGTTGCAGATAACGATGATGTTATGTTAATCGAAAACGGCGGTGTCATCATCCGTATCCCCGCCTCCTCCATCAATATCTACAAGCGCGATGTCCAGGGCGTCATCGTCATGCGTATCGAGGAGGGCAACCAGGTTGTCTCCCTGGAGCGGGTGGAGAACATGGAAGAAGAAACCGAGGGCGAAGCATGAAGACCGTGACCCTCTATACCGACGGCGCCTGTTCCGGCAACCCCGGCCCCGGCGGCTGGGGCGCCATCCTGGAATACCAGGGTCACGAAAAGGAGCTGTCCGGCGGCGAAGCCAATACCACCAATAACCGCATGGAGCTGACTGCGGTCATCCGTGGCCTGCAGGCATTGAAAGAGCCCTGCATCGTGGAGCTGTATTCGGACTCCAAGTACGTCATCGATGCTCTGGAAAAAGGCTGGGCCTGGGGCTGGAAAAAGCGGAACTGGATCAAGTCCGACAAAAAGCCCGCCCTGAACCCGGACCTGTGGGATGTGCTTCTTAATCTTACCATGAAGCACGAAGTCCATTACCACTGGGTCAAAGGCCACGCGGAAAATCCCAAAAACAACCGCTGCGACGAGCTGGCGGTTGCGCAGTGGAAGAAACTTAAGGTGTGATCTGTATTGTAGGGCGGGGTCATGACCCCGCCGGGCAGTATCGAAATCTGAGCAGAAACATAGAAACGCTCAAAAGATGCAGCTGACCGGCGGAGGCATGCCTCCGCCCTACATTTGGATTATCGTTTCATTGGAGGTTATGTATGTATCTATCCATCGGCAATGATATGGCGGTGCGAGATCGGTCGATCATCGGTATTTTTGATCTGGACAATACCTCCACCTCCAAACGGACCCGGGAATTTCTGGAGAAAAGCGAACGGGACGGCGAAGTGGTGCCCTGCGATGATCTGCCGAAGTCCTTCGTTCTGACCAGCGAATACGGCTTCACCCGGGTGCGGTTGACATCCTTGAATTCGGCTACCCTGGAAAAACGGTTAAAATAAAACTGTAGGGGAGGGATTCATCCCTCCCTATATCTATCAATACCGGATAATTACCGACCAAAGCAGCAGGTGCGGAGGAAGGTTTTTAATATGGTGGAAGATATAACATTCAGGGAGGGATGAATCCCTCCCCTACGGAAGCAAAAAACCTCCCGCTCAATTGAGCGGGAGGTTTCAATTTCAGATCAGGGAACGAACCGAGCGTTATGCATTGGCCGTCGGCCCATGCCGACCCGACTTACTTGCCGGCCATTTCCTTCAGGGCGTCCTTGCGGGAGAAGTTTGCGCGGCCCTTCTCGTCGAAGCCCATGAACTTGACCCAGGTCATGTCGCCCAGGTTCAGGACGTCTTCGACCTTTTCCACACGGCGGTTCTCCAGCTTGGAGATGTGCACCATGCCGTCGTGGCCGGGAGCGATCTCAACGAAGGCGCCGATGGGCAGGATGCGGACGACCTTGCCGTAGTACAGCTTGCCAACCTCGGGAACGAAGCAGATGTCGTCCACCATCTTCTTGGCAGCGTAGGCAGCAGCGGAGTCAACAGCGCTGATGAAGACGGAGCCGTCATCCTCGATGTCAACCTTTGCACCGGTGTCGGCGCAGATCTTCTGGATGGTCTTGCCGCCGGAGCCGATGACCTCACGGATCTTCTCAACGGGGATCTTCATGGAGATCATCTTGGGAGCATACTCGGAAACCTCAGCACGGGGCTCGGAGATGCAGGGCAGCATGACCTCGTTCAGGATCTCCAGACGGGCAATGCGGCAGCGCTCCAGAGCATCAGCAATGATCTCCATGGTCAGGCCCTTGTTCTTCAGGTCCATCTGGATGGCGGTGATGCCCTCGGTGGTACCGGCGACCTTGAAGTCCATTTCGCCGTGGAAGTCCTCAACACCCTGGATATCGGTGAAGGTTCTCCACTCACCGGTCTCCTGGTCGGAGATCAGGCCGCAGGAGATGCCTGCAACGGGACGGCGGATGGGGACACCGGCATCCATCAGAGCCAGAGTGGAGCCGCAGATGGAGCCCTGGGAGGTGGAACCGTTGGAGGACAGAACCTCGGATACCACACGGATGGCGTAGGGGAACTCCTCAACGGGGGGAATCACAGGCAGCAGAGCCTTCTCAGCCAGAGCGCCATGGCCGATCTCACGACGGGAGGTGGAGCGGGCGGCACGGGCTTCGCCGGTGGAGAAGGAGGGGAAGTTGTAGTGGTGGATATAGCGCTTGGTCTCTTCGGGATAGATGGTATCCAGCTTCTGAGCAGCGGACAGGGTGTTCAGGGTGCAGATGGACAGAACCTGGGTCTGACCACGGGAGAACAGGCCGGAGCCGTGAACTCTGGGCAGAACGCCGACTTCAGCGTCCAGGGGACGGATCTCGTCCATGCCGCGGCCGTCCACGCGCTTGCCCTGCAGCAGCCACTTCTTGACGACCTTCTTCTGCATCTTGTACAGGCAGACCTCAATGTGGGTCTCGAACTCTTCTTCGCCGTACTTCTCAACGAACTGGTTCTTGAAGTCGATGCGGGCAGCGGTCAGGCGCTCCTCGCGGACGTTCTTGTCATCGGTATCCAGAGCGAACTCGATCTGGTTCAGGCCGTAGGCGATCAGGTCATCCAGCAGGTCGTGGTTGACAGCAGCCTTCTCGAAGGTGAACTTGGGCTTGCCGATCTCGGCAACAATGCCATTGATGAACTTGACGATCTCCATGTTGGTCTCGTGGGCAACACGGATGCACTCGTAAACGATATTTTCGGGAGCCTCGTTGGCCTCGGTCTCGATCATGACAACCTTCTCGAAGGTGGAGGAGATACACACGAAGCACTCGCAGGCCTCACGTTCGTCGGCGGAGGGGTTGACGATATACTGGCCGTTCAGGTAGGCAACGTTGGTGGTAGCCACGGGGCCGTTCCAGGGAACGTCGGAAGAAGCGATGGCGATGGAAGCGCCCAGGGAAGCAACGATCTCCACGGGGTTCTCGTGGTCGGTAGCCAGGACGGTGCAGGTAACGACGGTGTCGTTGCGCAGCTCCTCATCGAACAGGGGACGCATGGGACGGTCGATGATACGGCTGTTCAGGATGCCGCGCTCGGAGGGCTTGCCCTCGCGGCGGTTGAAGGAGCCGGGGATGCGGCCCACAGAGTACATTCTTTCCTCGAACTCGATGGTCAGGGGGAAGTAGTCGATGCCGGCCTTGGGGATGGGGTTGCAGGTGCAGGTGACCAGAACCACGGTGTCGCCGTAACGGCAGATGCACTCGGCGTTTGCCAGCTCAGCAACCTTACCGGTCTCCACGGTAAAGGCACGGCCGCCGATTTCCATCTCGTAAACATGATGATTGGGATACTGTTTGCGGGTAATCATAGTTTTGTAACCTCCTTAATCGTTTGTGTCATCGCGAACCAGTCCGAAGACTGGTGTGGCGATCCCCTGAACTGCGGGAGATTGCCACGTCGCTGCGCTCCTCGCAATGACATGGTGTGTTTGTTTTCGGGAGGTTTAGCACTTGAATCTGCTGCCGAAATTTCAGCAACACATTCAACTGCTAAATATCTCCCGATGGACTTGTTTGAATGCTAAATGCAAAATGCAGAATGCTAAATTGTGGTATCGATTTCACCGATGAATTCAAAATTTAGCATTTAGCATTTATCATTTAGCATTAAGAAAGGGCGACGGTGCCCGTCGCCCTTTCAAAGTATTACTTACGGATACCCAGCTTGGCGATCAGAGCACGGTAGCGGTTGATGTCCTTGTTTGCCAGATAGTCCAGCATCTTGCGGCGCTTACCAACCATCATCAGCAGACCACGACGGGAGTGGTTGTCATGCTTGTGGGTACGCAGGTGCTCGGTCAGCTCGTTGATACGGGCGGTCAGGATGGCAACCTGAACCTCGGGGGAACCGGTATCGCCTTCGTGAGTAGCGTTCTCCAGGATAACCTGGGTCTTCTTTTCCTTCTGGATCATGGGAAATTTCCACCTTTCAGTTAAATTACCCAGCAGCCAAGTAACGGTTGGTGAAAAGGACCGGAAACTGAGCAGCGGGCATAATAATATAGCCTGGCTTCACGCCAGCCTTTTGATGATACCATAAGTTTGCCCAAAAGTAAAGGATAATTTTCGTACAAATCGGAAAATTTCATAGGTTTTTTATAATAAATTGTAGGGCGGGCTGCCTTCAGCCCGCCGTAATGGATCAATAATTGAGAGCAAACGTTAGGGGGAGATTGTGAATAAAGAGAATTCGTTCGGCGGCTTGAGGGCAAGCCGCCCTACATCAGGCTTTGCATAACGTTATGTTAATCTGAATTTTTTCCACACCTGTGTGGAAAACTGTGGATGAAATCCACAGCCTTCGACAAATGGGCAGTGTTTTCAACACCTTTTTTGTGGATAGCTGTGGAAAAACCTGTGGAGAATGTGGAAAACTCCATGTGCAGTCTGTGGACAAGTGTTTGTGAATGATATTATGTTAACAAAATATATATTCCATGCTGGTTCCATATCTGTTACCGTAGTAGGTCGTAACAGGTAAAACTTATGATTTGTCATCCCGACCAAGCGAAGCGCGTGGAGGGATCTTCGCACCGATTTGACCTGATAGGTTATCCCGATGCGTAGATTCTTCGACTCGCTGTCGCTCGCTCAGAATGACATCCTATTATCGGAATATATACTTTTAACTGTTACAAATTAGTATGGGCGGATTGAAAATCCGTCCCTACGGAGATGGTTGACATAAAAATTACCCCCGGTTTTCACCGGGGGCTTGTTTGTTACTTAACGGTGGAGGTGGAGCGCAGGGTGACATCGTGGGCGCCGCCTTCGACGATGGAGACGGAGGAAACCAGAGTCAGCTTGGCGTCCCGCTGCAGGTCGGGGATGTTGGTGACACCCACGTTGCACATGGTGGACTTGACCTTGTACAGGGAAGCCTCCACATTGTCGTGCAGGGGGCCTGCGTAGGTGACGTAGGAGTCAACGCCTTCCTCGAAGCTCAGCTTGGTGGAGCCGCCCAGGTCGTAGCGCTGCCAGTTCCGGGCGCGGTTGGAGCCTTCGCCCCAGTATTCCTTCATGTAGGCACCGTTGACCATGACCTTATTGGTGGGAGACTCATCGAAGCGGGCGAAGTAACGGCCCAGCATCATGAAGTCAGCGCCCATGGCCAGAGCCAGGGTCATGTGGTAATCGTGGACGATACCGCCGTCGGAGCAGATGGGCACATAGATGCCGGTCTCCTTGAAGTATTCGTCACGGGCGGCTGCAACCTCGATAACGGCAGTTGCCTGGCCGCGGCCGATGCCCTTGGTCTCACGGGTGATGCAGATGGAGCCGCCGCCGATACCGACCTTGACGAAGTCTGCGCCGGCCTCAGCCAGGAAGCGGAAGCCGTCACGGTCAACCACGTTGCCGGCACCGATCTTCACGGAGTCGCCGTAGTTGTCGCGGACCCACTTGATGGTGTTTGCCTGCCAGCAGGTGTAGCCTTCGGAGGAGTCGATGACCAGAACGTCAACACCGGCCTCCAGCAGAGCGGGAATACGCTTTGCGTAGTCGCGGGTATTGATGCCTGCGCCAACCAGGTAGCGCTTCTTGCTGTCCAGCAGCTCCAGGGGATGCTCCTTGTGGGAAGCGTAGTCCTTACGGAAGACGAAGTACATCAGACGGTCATCATCGTCCACAACGGGCAGGGAGTTCAGCTTGTTGTCCCAGATGATGTCGTTGGCTTCCTTCAGAGTGGTGCTCTTGGGAGCGACAACCAGCTTTTCCCGGGGGGTCATGAAGGTGGAGACCTTCTCGTCGCCGGTCATACGGCTGACGCGGTAGTCACGGCTGGCGACGATGCCCAGCAGCTTGCCATGGGCGGTGCCGTCATCGGTGATAGCCACGGTGGAGAAGCCGTTCTTTGCCTTCAGTGCCAGAACGTCCTTCAGGGTAGCATCGGGGGTCAGGTTGGAAGCGGAGGTAACGAAGCCGGCCTTGTAGCCCTTGACCCTGGCAACCATGGCTGCCTGGTCTTCGATGGTCTGGGAGCCGAAGATGAAGCTGATGCCGCCTTCCTTCGCCAGAGCAATGGCCAGGGTATCATTGGAGACGGACTGCATGACGGCGGAGGTCATGGGGATGTTCAGGGAGATGGCGGGTTCTTCCACGCCCTTGCGGTACTTGACCAGGGGGGTCTTCAGGCTGACACGGTCAGGAATGCACTCTTCGGACGTATAGCCGGGGACGAGCAGGTATTCGCTGAAGGTGTGGCTGGGTTCCGGATAATAGTAGGCCATTGGTAGTTCCTCCTGTTTTTTTAGATATATGTTAATTTTAATTTATATGAAGTTCAATCATAGGAAGTGAATCGCAATAATGCTAAATGCTAAGTGATAAATGATAAATTATGGTATCCGCTTCGCGGATGATTTTAATGATTGCCGAAGGCAATTCCATAATTTATCATTCAGCATTTATCATTCAGCATTGTAAAAATGCAGCGCATTTTTACAATGTTTTTCCGTCGCCGGAGTCCAGAATTTCCCGGACTACCTTGCCGTCCTGGCTCAGGTTCTTGAAATTGCCCATGACTTCGCCAACGGGGTCCATGACGGCGAAGGTTCTGGGATAGCTGCGGCAGATCATGGCAACGGTGGCTGCCTGGGTCTTGTTGACCACGCAGATCAGCATATTGGTGTCCCGGCCGGAGTACATGCCCCTGGCGGGAACCAGCGTGGTGGAGTGATTGGTGCGCTGGATGATCTCTTTGGAGATCTCCTCGGGGAAATCGGTGATGATCTCGAAGCAGATGGCCTCCCGGCCGGATTTCATCAGCCGCTCGCCCACGGTGGAGGACATGAAGCTGTACAGGATGCACAGGATCACAGGCTCCATCTGGTAGCCGTAAACGAAGTAGCTGGCAGCGGCGATGATCACATTGAGGGTGAAGCTGAAGCCCAGCACGGATTTGTTGGGATTGCGCTTATGGACGATGGCGGAGATGAAATCCGTACCGCCGGAATAGGCGCTGGCCTTCATCAGAATGGAGTAGACATAACCCTGGATAACACCGGCAACCAGGGGACCCAGGATCTTGCTGGTGCCGTTCTCTGTGGAATAGGCAAACATGGAAAGATCCACATGATCCAGGATCAGCAGTCCGATGGAGAAGGTGAGCACATACACCATGCTGCGCAGGGCAACAGGCTTGCTGACCTCGATATAGCACCAGATGGCCAGAGGCACATTGATGATCAGGCTCAGGTAGCCCACGCTGATGCCGGTGATGTGCTGGATCATGGTGCAGATGCCGTTTAAGCCGGAGGGGGCGAACTGGTTGGGGAAAACGAACAGCTCATAGTTCACCGAAGCAGCCAGAGCCACAGCTGCGATGACAAGATACGTCCAGATCTTTTTCGCAGTACGCATAATTCTTGCTCCCATAAACGATAGAAATATTGATTTTTCCGACAGACTGCCGGTTTCTTAATCATAAATTTTAACATACCTTTACTATAGTTTCAAGACGCAAAGTGACGAAAAAACAGAACTTTCTCAGAAGGGTTTCCATCAGGTTGTTACGTGTCCGCCCGGGGCGTATGTTTGTCCGTATTTGATATATTTAAAGATCTTTATGAATCACCTGCCATAGGGGCGGATTTTCAATCCGTTCCTACAGAGCTTTACGGAACATCCCAATCGTAGGGGAGGATTTTTAATCCTCCCTCAACGTTTCGTCCGGGAACCGCTCATAAATTAACGTAATTATCTGCGCAATATAGCATCCAGGGCGGATTGAAAATCCGCCCCTACAGCGTTTACGAAATATCCCAGTCCTCCCCTGGCGGGAAGAATCCGGGGAACTTACTTGCATTTTCCTATCAAACATGGTAAAATACATGGATAATAGGCACCATTTCGAAAGGAGGAGCCTCCTTGAAACGAATCATAACGGTATTGTTTGCCCTGGTTCTGCTGAGCAGCGTGCTGTGTCTGCCGGCCTCTGCTGAGAGCGCGGCATCCAAGGTGGATCTGTATGCCACCGTCAATTCCGAGGGCGACTGTCTGGTGACCATGACCGTAAATCTGCGGCTGGAAGCCATGCATGATAAAATGACCTTTCCCCTGCCCCTAAATGCCAAGGGCATTACCCTGAACGGTTCCAATGTTTCCACCACCAAATCTGCCTCTTCCATTGATGTGGATATCAGCAAGATCACAACCGGCTATGTGGGCGATGCCTCCATGCGGTTCGAATTCACCATCCCCGAGGTGGTGCAGGTGGTGAAGCTCACCGACAGCCGACAGCTGCAGATGGACATTCCCCTTCTGTCCGGCTTTGTATATCCTGTGGAAAACCTGAGCTTCGTCATCAACATGCCCCAGGGTGAAATGCCCAACAGCCCGGTTTTCACCAGTATCTACCGGCAGGGCAGCTTTGAATCTGACCTGGATTTCCGGGTCAGCGGCAATCAGATCATCGGCTCCAGCACCGCCATCCTCCACGACCATGAAGGTGTGAATATGACCATGATCGTGACTCAGGATATGTTCCCCACGGTGAGCACCTACATGCGTGAGGGCAACCCGGAGCTTCCTTTTATTATCGGCTTTGCGGTTGCGGCGCTGCTGTACTGGCTGCTGACCCTCCGTACCTGGCCTCTGGTGCGGATTCCCACCTCCACACCTCCCGAGGGCGTTACCGCCGGTGAGATGGGCTGCCGGCTGACGCTGTCAGGCGGCGATCTGACCATGATGGTCTTCACCTGGGCTCAGCTGGGCTACCTGATCATTTCTCTGGACGGAAACGGGAAGGTGCTGCTGCACAAGCGGATGGATATGGGCAACGAACGGGGCCCCTTTGAAAATAAGGTTTACCGCCAGCTCTTCGGAAACCGCCGGGTGGTGGATGCCACCGGCAATACCTATGCCAAGCTTGTCCGGAAGGTGGCCGCTCAGGTTCCCCAGGAGCGGGTCATGTACAAGGGCAATTCCGGCAATATGAAGATCTTCCGGGGACTGGCCTGCGTGTGCCAGATCCTGTGCGGCGTGAATGTGGCGCTGAATATGAATGGTTTCCTGCCGGTTGCCATTGCCCTGGCAGTAATCCTGGGTATTTTCGGTGCGGTTTCCGGCTGGATGATCCAGGGAATCGCCTACCGGACCCATCTTCGGGGCAAGGTTCCGGTTCTCATCGGTCTGATCTGCATTGTGATCTGGATCATTCTGGGTCTGCTGTGCGGACAGGTCTGGATTCCTCTGGGCTGCAGTCTTGGTCAGTGGCTGTATGGTTATTTCGCAGCCTACGGCGGACGGCGCAGTGACCTGGGACGTCATGACGGCGGTCAGGTACTGGGCCTGCGGCGGTATCTGAAGCATCTGAACGGTGCGGATATCAACCGGCTGATGATGAATGATCCGGATTACTTCTTCAATATGGCCCCCTATGCCCTGGCAATGGGCATCATCAATCCCTACGCCAAGCGGTTCGGCCGCCGGAAGGTGGGACAGTGTCCCTATCTTGTGACCCGGGTGGCCGGAAAGAAAACAGCTGAGGAATGGGCGCACCTGATGGCGGATACCGCCGACCTGATGGATCACCGGTCCCGTCAGATGCAGCTGGAACGGTTCTTCCTGGCCCAGTTCCGGTCCTGATCAATGAGAATACCCCACAGATGATTCTGTGGGGTATTTCAGACTGCCCTGAAAACAATTAGCAGAAGAGTACCCTTAAAGCATGCCAAAAGAGCTCAGCTCCCAACAGGAGCTGGGCTTGTGCTTTATGGGTAAAAGTATTAGGAAGGGATAGGCTCCAAGGAAACAGAGAAGCCCA
>JAFQHF010000134.1 GCA_017398105.1 Oscillospiraceae bacterium
AGTACAATGTTTCCTTTTCGCCGACAGTCAATGCGAATCCGCAACTTTCTACTGCACAATCCCTCAGTCAAATTGCACTGTGAGAAAGTGCAATTTGCCAGCTCCCTTTACACAAGGGAGCCTTAGGCGCTCCCGCGCCAGAGGTTTTTTGACACGCTGAAAAGGACGCATCCGAAATGGATGCGTCCTTTTGTGCGGAAGATTAGATGACCAGGAAGGTGCAGGTCATGGGTGCCAGTTCGACCTTGCCTGCGGCAATGGGATCGCCGGACAGGTCGGGCAGCTCCCAGTTCTCGCCCAGAACCAGGTCACGGCCGTTCAGAGTCATGACGGTGGCGCGCTTGAAGCCGTCCTTGCCGTTCAGAACCCAGATCAGACCGTCGTTGGGAACATCAACAGTGGTGGTCTCGGTTTCGGAGTTGTTGATGATCAGGTAGCACTTCTTGCTGGGATCCTGCTTGTAGGACTGGACGTAAACGTGAGCGCCCTCACGGACAGGCTCGCCGGAAGCGTAAACCTGAGTGCCCATCAGCTCAATCCACAGCTTGACAGCGAAGAAGTTGGGACGAGGATCGTGGACAAAACGTGCCAGGTAAGCGTAGTCGGAAGCGGTCAGGGTGTTGTGGAAGATAACACCCTTGGTCAGAGCGGAGAAGCCGCCCAGCTCGTTCAGGGTACGCAGGACATCCAGGTAGGTGGAAGCCCAGGTATCGCCGCCGCCGCCTGCGTCACCGGACTCGGTAACCCACATTTCGGTGCCGGGTGCATACTTGTCACGGAAGGGGATGTAAGCACGGCAGAACTTCATGGCGGTGTCCAGGTAGGCTTCGCCGCTGGCTTCTTCGGGAGACCAGTGGCCGGCGGGCATAACGGATGCCAGACGGTCGGAAACGCCGTTGTAGTAGTGGTAGGAGAATACGTCAACGGGAACTTCCAGACCATTGAACAGATCGTCGCAGGTAGCGCTCTCACGAGCCAGCTGCTCCACGCCGCCAGCCTGCTGATCCATCTTGCCGAAAGCAACGGGAGCGCCGCCGGTGTCGGAGGTGCCGACATACAGGCACTCGGGGTAGTTGGCCTTCAGCCACTTTGCGAACAGGTCAGCATCGCGGCGGTAGTGCTCAGCCTTGTAGCCCTTGGGGAAGCCGGTGTCTTCCAGCATGTTGGGCTCGTTGGCAAACTCGGAAGCCAGGATGGGTACACCGTAAGCCTTGGAGAAGGAGAACAGCTTTTCAGCCTCGGTGGAGGGCCAGGGCTCCTCGGTGGAGTGCAGGCCGGGGCAGTTGGCCACGGAGACCATCAGCTTCAGGTTGCAGTCACGGACAAAGTCCAGAACGCCGATCCACTGTTCCTTGGTCAGCTTGTTCAGATAACCCTCGGGAACGGTGTTGCCGGGATACTCGCCGTCAAAGTCATAGTAGGTCTTGGTAGCCCAGGTACCGGAAACACGGCACCAGGTAGTACCCAGATCCTTGGTCAGCTTGCGCAGCTTGGGGTTGTACAGATCGATGGGGGGATACATCTGCATCAGATCACGGTACATAGCAGCGATGCCGTCAGCGGAGGGACGAACGATGAAGGGCTCAGTGCCGGCAATCTGCTCGGGGGTGTAAGCCTTCCAGAAGGTGCCGCCGGTGACTTCAGCGAACTCCACGTTGTAGGAAACCAGGTCGGGGTTCTGTTCGTGCAGAGCGACCAGCTCAGCGGGATTCAGTTTGACGAATTCAGCCATGGGAATCAATCTCCTTACTTTATTCCATGCAGCGCATGGGGATACACATACAGTATACTGTTTTTTTCTCTTTTCCGCAAGGAAAGGAAGCGTATTTTCCCTGCTGGCTGTTACAAAAATTACAGCTGTTTTTTGGGCACAATGCGGAAAAACCGCCGTTTCCGGTGGAAACGGCGGCTGAATTGTGTTAAACGGCATGCCCCTTGCGGCGGATGGCAGCGATGACATGATCCACATATTCCTCGCAGATCTCCTTGCTCTGTGCTTCCACCATGACCCGAACCAGGGGCTCGGTTCCGGACTCCCGCACCAGAATGCGGCCGGAATCTCCCAGCTTGGCGGCGATTTCGGAAACGGCAGCCTGCACATCGGGGTCGGCCTGGGCGGCAGCCTTGTCGGCAACCCGGATGTTCTTCAGTACCTGAGGATAGACGGTAAAGCCTTCGCACAGCTGGCTCAGGGTCTTCTTTTTGGCCTTGATGACCTCCATGATCTTAAGAGAGGTCAGGATGCCGTCACCGGTGGAGGCATATTTGGAGAAGATGATGTGACCGCTCTGCTCACCACCCAGGCGGCAGCCGTTGGTCATCATGTACTCGTAAACATATTTGTCGCCCACAGCGGTCTTGGCATAGTCGATGCCCAGCTCATCGAAGGCTTTATACAGACCGAAATTGGACATGACTGTGGTGACCACGGTATTCATCAGGAGCTTTCCGCGCTCTTTCATGTATTTGCCGTAGATGTAGAGGATGTGATCGCCCGTGACCACATTGCCCTTTTCATCCACGCAAAGGCACCGGTCGGCATCGCCGTCGTAGGCAAAGCCCACATCCAGTCCGTGATCCACAACAAAGCGCTGCAGCACCTCAATGTGGGTGGAGCCGGCATTCATGTTGATATTGTAGCCGTCAGGCTCTGCATTGATCACATAGGTTTTGGCGCCCAGGGCATCAAAAACGGACTTGGCAATATTCCAGGAGGCACCGTTGGCACAGTCCAGACCCACTTTCATGCCCTTGAAGGAATACATGCCCAGTGAGATCAGGTAGCCGATATACCGGTTACGGCCGGCTACATGGTCTACAGTACGGCCGATCATATCCCGCTTGGCCAGGGGAAGCTCTTCCCAAGTCCGGCCGAAGGCCTCCAGCTCACCGTCCAGATAGGCTTCCACCAGAGCGATGACGCTTTCGTCCATTTTTTCACCAAAGCCGTTGAGCAGCTTGATGCCGTTGTCGTAGTAAGGATTGTGGCTGGCGGAGATCATGATGCCGCAGTCAAAGCCTTCCGTGCGAACCACATAGGCCACGGAGGGGGTGGTGGTAACGTGCAGCAGGTAAGCGTCCGCGCCGGAGGCTACCAGGCCGCCGACCAGACTGTATTCAAACATATAGCTGGAGCGGCGGGTGTCCTTGCCGATAACGATCCGGGCAGGGCCGTCGCTGCCGCTGCGGCGTTTCAGCTGGGTATAGTACCAGCCCAGAAAACGGCCGACCTTGAAGGCATGATCGGCGGTCAGATTGCAGTTGGCTTCCCCGCGGAAACCGTCGGTTCCAAAATATTTGCCCATAGGGAGAAACTCCTTTCGAAAAGCATGTTATGGGGCTGCCTGCCCGCAAGCAGCTGCCTTCTTCGAACTGCTGCGTTCAGAAGGCGATTGCTGCGTGTTTCCGGAAAACGGCGCAATGGGGGCAGCCCGCCCTGTATCAGATCTTCTTAACGACCACACCGCCGGTCTTCCAGATGCTGTTTTCGGGAACAACACCCCGGACGCAGGAGGTGGGATAGATATTGGTGTGTCTGCCGATGACAGTGCCGGGATTCAGGACGCTGTTGCAGCCCACTTCCACGAAATCACCCAGCATGGCACCGAATTTTTTCAGTCCGGTTTCGAAACGCTCCTCGCCGTTCTTCACGACCACCAGGGTCTGGTCGGACTTGACATTGGAGGTCAGGCTGCCGGCACCCATGTGGGATTTGTAGCCCAGGATGCTGTCGCCTACGTAATTATAATGAGGCACCTGCACATTGTCGAACAGGATCACGTTTTTCAGCTCCACGGAATTGCCGACGACGCAGTTGTCGCCTACCAGGGCAGATTCCCGGATGAAGGCGCAGTGGCGCACTTCGGTCTGGGCACCGATGATGCAGGGGGCACCCAGGTATGCGGTGGGAGCGATTTTTGCGGACTTATGTACCCAGACGGCAGGGGAAATCTCCCGGTACTCGTCTCCCAGGCCGGGACCCAGAGTCAGGATCAGCTCCTTGATGCCTCTCAGCGCCTGCCAGGGGTAATGGAATCCGGAAAGGTAGTTTCCGGCCAGAGAATGGGTCAGATCGTAAAGTGCAGATGTGGTTACCATGATAATACCTCCCGGCAGCAAGAAATGCAGCAAAAATTGACTTGAATACTATACACTGACAGCTGATATTTGTCAACTGAATTGTGCATAAAGCGATTATAAATTTTGCAAATTCGACGAATGAGGGTCAAAAAACGGAGCCGCAATTGGCAGCTCCGTGAAAAAGCATATATCATGAGTCCTATTGCAAGGACGCAGCAATCATTATACGTTTTTTTGATCGATCAGCGCAGCGATTTGGGTCAGTTGTTCCTGGGTAATATCCTCCCGGCGCAGCAGAGCAGCAAACAATCCTACGATATCGGGCTGATGCCGATGCGAAAAGATTGTGGTTGCAAAATACTCTTCCCGTGTCAAGGTAGGAGAGAAAACTCTGCCATAAGTCTTACTCCGCTTGACCAATCCGGCCTCCTGGATAGCGCCTTTTTGCAGCAAACCGTTCAGCAGGATGTGCACAGAACTGTCTTTCCAGGTTTTTTCTTCAGACCTGGCCAACAAATCTGCACGAGACAGGGGCTTGTCAGAACCCCACAGGACGTCCATGATCTCCATTTCGCTTTTTGTAAGTTCCACCCGCACACCTCCTAGTTGAAGAACTCCCGTACATTATAGCTTTGTTTACAGTTTTTGTCAATTGTGTAATGCAAAATTGCGAAAAATTTTTTCTCATTAAACCGATTAAGAAAGTTATAATACGGAAATTATGAAACAAAATGGTACAATTATTAAGGAAATATTTTCCTTTTTTATATAAAGTGTGCAAACTGGAAGAATCCGCCGGGGAAAGACACTTACCCGCCGGAAAGGCTTTCCTGAAGCGCGTGTGCAGCTTTCTCCATATCTGTTACCAAAACCGCCATACCGTCAATGGTTTCGTCCCGGTAGGTGCCTTCGGCGGGTACGGACTGACTGACGATGCCGGCTTCCGACAGGTAAGGCAGCACCTCCAGAGCGCACAGCAGGAGCTGTCCGGAGCGCATATCGGTTTGGATCAGCGGCAGAAGCTTTCGCAGCGTGGGCAGAAATTTTGTGACGGACGTATTTTTGCAGGTATCCAGCAGCGAACGGATGACCTTGCGCTGGCGGTTGGTACGGCTCAGGTCGCCGTCTGCATCCAGCTTGCGGATCCGGGCATAGGCCAGAGCCTGTTCACCATTGAGGGTTTGCTCCCCTTCGGACAGGGAAGTGCCGGTTTCCCGGCTGATAATCCGGGCTTCATCTGCGCGTAAAGTAATGGGAACGCCGCCCAAAAGATCGATGATCTGGGAAAACTGGGAAAAATCAACCTCAATGCAGCCGTCTATGGGAATGTGAAAATTTTCTGTCAGGGTTTGGCGCAGCAGGGTGCTTCCGCCGAGGGCGTAGGCTGCATTGATCCGGTTTCCGCCGTGACCGGGAATCTGCACATACAGATCCCGCAGGAAAGAGGTCATGGTGACCTGCTTGGTCTTCCTGTGGAAGGAGCAGAGGATCATGCAGTCGGATCGGGCGGCTTCTCCTTCCTCCCGGGCGTCCTGGCCGATCAGAAGGATGCTGAGAATATCGCTGCTTTCCGAAGGCTCGGAATCGGCTGCGGCGGAAAGGGGACGGTTGCGTCCGGGAAACAGCGGTGCCTCCGGAAACGGAAGCAGCGGCAGCCCGGCGGTAAAAACGGTAAGGCAGCACATCAGTGCGCATAGCCGCCTTGCATACAGGCAAGGGAGGGAAAACAGGGATCTTCGTATCATGGCGTACCTCTCGCAGGTCGGAATCAGAGCAAAACTCTGATGCTAGCATATGCAAAAACGGCCGGATTATTCCGGCCGTTTCACAAACTGTCAAAAAAGGCTTCGCAGAATTTGCCGCCAAAGCGGCAAACCCATCTGAATCATTTTGGCCGCGGCGTGTACGTGGACAAAAATACATCTCAGACTGCAAGTGTGCGAGTTGTGCGCCAAAGACTACGGGGCCCCCGTCAAGCAAATTGTGCTTTATGGGGAGAGGAGATGCGCAGATACTGGTGGAATTTTCTGCTTGCAGAAAATGCAACAGCGTATCTGATGCATCAACGAAGTGCGCGCAGCAGGCTGAAAAAAGTTGCCGGAAAAGCCCGAAGGGCTTTTTCGACAAGCTGAAAAACGGCCGGATTATTCCGGCCGTTTCAGAAGCTCCTGCACCATGCGGGATAAAAATTCCGCGTTGGAGGGGCGTTTGGTGTGATTTGGGAAATACTGCATCCAGACCTGCGGGTCACCCCGTTTCCAGGCCAGCTCCAATGCATTGCGCATAGGGTGCTCCACATTTTCCCGCTTGCAGCCGCAGCGCTTTGCAACTTTGGAATACAGTTCCTTGGTGATGGACTGGGAAGGGTCCTCTGCCAGAAGCAGGATGCCCTCCAGAAGATAGGAAAAGCCCTTGTGCCTGGTGGCAATGTGCAGCTGCATCAGCAGTCCGGAAACACGGCTGCGATCGTCTTCCGCGGAATGATGCGGGGCTGCACTGTCCAGCAGACCCAGCACATGACGGACAGCCAGGGAAACCGGGCAGGGCTTGCGCAGCGCATAGCTGACATCCAGAGCAGACAGACAGCGGCATACATAATCCGTAAGCATGGTGGAGATCACCAGAACCCGGGTTTGAATGCCCTCGCGGCGCAGCTGCTCCAGGAGGGTGAGCCCGTCCGATTCCTGAAGGATCAGCTCTGTGACCAGCAGTTCCGGTGCTTCCCGGCGGAGAAAATCCAGCGCCTGCGGCCCGGATGCACAGGTGAAAACCTGACAGCGTTCCTGCAATGCATCTGCCAGAGCAAGCCGGAAATCCTCGTTGGTATCCGCAATCAGCAGCTTGGGCATTGGAAAATCCTCCTTCCGTGTTTTTCTATGGTAAAGAATAGCACACAACGACGCTGATTGCAATTCGCCGGAAGGAAAAGAGTTTCGCAGATTTTCGACAAAAGCGCGCCGAAAATGCTTCGGCGCGCCTGGGGGTTCTGTGATTAATCGCCGAAATAACGGCGGAAGTATTCATACCAGTCGTCATAGTCGCCTTCCGGCATTTTGGCATCGGGCTGGGACGCAGGCTGGCTGGTCTGCTGCGGCTTGGCATCCAGGGTGATTTCCAGGGTCAGCTCCTGACCGCCCCGCAGGATGGTGACGGTGGTGGTGTCGCCTGCGGAGAAATTCCGAAGGGCACGGGTCAGGTCTGTAACATTGCTGACGGAATAATCCCCGATGGCGATCACGATATCCTTGGGCTGGATACCGGCCCGCTCTGCGGCACCGCCCTTGTCCACGCTGGCGATATAGGCACCGGTGGGCAGGCCGAACATGGAAGCGGCGGATTCATCGGTATTGGTGACAGACACGCCCATATAGGCGCTGTTGACATAGCCGTAGTCGATCAGATCGTCCACAACGCCCATCACATCATCAATGGGAATGGCGAAGCCGATGCCTTCGATGGTGGCTCCGGAGCCGGTGGTTCCGGAATACTTGGCAGTGGTGATGCCGATGACTTCGCCGCGCATGTTGAACAGGGGGCCGCCGGAGTTGCCGGGATTGATGGCAGCGTCGGTCTGGATCATGCTGATGGTGGTCAGACTGTCAGTGGAGATCTCACGGCCGATGCCGCTGACGTAGCCGATGGTCTGGGTGGAATTCAGCTCGCCCAGGGGATTGCCGATGGCGGCAACCATGTCGCCGATGACCAGATCACTGCTGGTGCCGATGGCTGCGGCGGGAAGTCCGGCAGCTTCGATCTTCAGCACGGCCAGATCATTGGTGGAGGAATCATATCCCTTCAGCTCTGCGGGATATTCCGTGCCGTCATGCGTGACAACGCTGATGGAGGTGGCACCCTCTACAACGTGGTAATTGGTAACCACATAACCGTCCTCGGACAGAATGAAACCGGAACCGGTGGAGGAACCGGTGGTACCGTAAAAGCCGGTGCCCTGAATGGTGGTGGAGATGGCCACCACACTGTTGACACAGCGGTTATACAGCTGACCGGGGGTCAGTGTCTGACCATCCGCAAGAGGCCCGGTGATCACACCGGCAGAAGCGGAGTGGACCTGCTTTTCCAGGTCTTCGATCCGGTCCAGCAGCATTTCCACGGTATCCTCGTTTCGTTCTTCCCAGTATTCGTTGACGCTGAAGGCCGTGATCAGGCATCCTCCTGCCACCAGGGCGATCACGAGCAGGGAAGCGATAATGCTTTTCCAGACAGGATTGCGGGGCTTTTTTGCTTTTTTAGGCTTTTTGGGAGGCTCTGTCTGGGGATGGTAGCGGTATTCCTCCCGGGGCGGGTTCATAACATAGGGAGAGTCGGCGTAAGGGGATTCCTTTCTGCCGGCTCCTGCGCCGTGGTAGGATGTGGCGGCGGGTTCCGGCTGCTGCACCGGCTCCGCCTGGGGAGGAGTCGTGACAGGCTCCTCAGGGCTGGGCAGGTCTTCGGGTGCCCAGTCTCTTGGTTCGTTATTTTCAAAAGGCTCCATGGGGTTTCCTCCTTGTATGTATCTGCTCTTATGATAATGACTGCTTATGAAGAAAATATGTCCCTAAAGGGAACGATATTTTAATTTTTAACAGATTTGTCAATATCATATCTGTTTTTTGAGGCTTCGTCAAGGGAAAAACAGGGCAGCGCCCGGGAATACCGCGGCCGGAATTCCCAGGCGCTGCGAAGGTTACTTTTTGCGGAAGGACTTGCAGTCGGTGCACTTATCGGCGGTGGGGTTGGTTTCGTGGGTGCCCACCAGGATGCGGTCCAGAGAGCAGTAGTTCTCATTCTCGCAGTGATAAGCACACTGCTGGACGGTGCATTCAATGCACTTGTTGGCATGACAGTTCATAAAAAATGCCTCCTTTTCATTTGGATTCGGCAATAGTATGGCTTGAGACCGGTAAAAGTATTCTGGAAAAGGTTTCCAATGTTGCTTTTTGAGAATTTTTGTGATATGGTTAGCAGGAAAATAAATGCAGTTGAATTATCGTCTCACACAATAGGTAAATCGTATTCCGTAGGGGCGGATTTTCAATCCGCCCGAAATGTACCGAACAGAAAGCAGGAGAATACGCCCGCAATTATCTGTCCATGGAGGGCGGATTGGAAATCCGCCCCTACAACAGCGTGTATCTTTGTGTGAAAAACGATCATTTATCCGCTATCATGGTAAGGAGAAAAAAGTATGGCTAAGATTGCCCCTTCTATTTTGTCTGCGGACTTTGCAAATCTGGAACGGGATATTCATGACCTGGAGCGCAACGGTGCGGACTGGGTTCATGTGGATATCATGGACGGCATTTTCGTGCCCAATATTTCCATTGGCATCCCGGTGGTGCAGGCGCTGCGGCCTGTTACGGACCTGCCGCTGGATGTGCATCTGATGATCGACCGACCCATCCGGTATGTGGAGCAGTTTGTCAAGGCCGGTGCCGACTGGCTGACCATTCATATCGAAGCTGACCAGCCCCAGAATACGCTGGAAGCGCTGGATAAGATCCGTGCTCTGGGCTGCAAGGCTGCCATTTCCCTGAAGCCCAGGACTCCCGTGGAAGCCGCCATTCCGTACCTGGAAAAGTGCGACATGATCCTGGTGATGACGGTGGAGCCCGGCTTCGGCGGTCAGAAGTTTATGGCCGACCAGATGCCCAAGATCAGACAGCTCCGGGAGTGGCTGGATGACATCAACCCTGAGTGCGTCATTGAGGTGGACGGCGGCGTGGATGCCGATACCTGTGCCCTCTGCAAGGAAAACGGCGCCGAAGTGCTGGTGGCAGGCTCTGCCTACTTCAAGGCAGCAGACCGGGCAGCACTTGTGAAGACCATTCAGGCATAAGGAAAGACAACCGCAGGGAGGGGCATTGCCCCTCCCGTTTTCTTTCGAAAATAGGTCTGTGAAAAACCAACGCAGTGACTTGCAAATTTCAATGTCATTGCGAACCAGTCCGCAGACTGGTGTGGCAATCCGTTTGCGCTACATTTATCTCATATGAAATAGCGTTGAGCCAGGAGTTTTTACATTCCTGGCTCATTTATCATAGGTTTTGAATGTAGTCTGCTGCTGCAAAAAAAGCAGTGACGGCGGTGTTGCTTTCAATCATACGAAGATATGTGTTTCTTTCTTCATTACTCGAAGCGATGCGGCTTAGTTTGGCACGCATCATATTACTATGGCGTTGTTGCTGTTCTAATGACTGCTGCTGATTAGCGAGGATCATTCGCTGATTTAGAATTGATTCTGATTGCTGGGCAATCATAATATCTAGTTTGTCCTTAATTTCCTCAAGTACGAAGGTGTTTAGTGCCATATCCAGGTCGTTGGCTTGACTAGTGCTGAACCAGTCG
Source organism: Oscillospiraceae bacterium (assembly GCA_017398105.1). The sequence continues at coordinate 10,426 of JAFQHF010000134.1, forward strand.
TATAGGTACATGGCGGCATAGATATCACGGTAACGACGGGGAATAATGTTGGCGGCATAAACTCGATCTAGTAAGACGTCAATATAGTCACGTTCTTGTATATAAAATTCGAATTTCTCAAGATAAACAGGAACAAGTTTTTTTAACTTATTATTATAGGCATTGACTTCTTTGTAGTGCTCCATATCAGCATGGTATTTAAGAATATTATATTTATATTCTGCGTTTATACCTTTTAGCGATGAAATAACAAGCCACAAACAAAAAATACTAAAGGGCAGTATTAAAAATAAAGATAATGCCTGCATCATATCGTTTGTAGGGTCAAATATGCCGACAATAGAACTAGGGATACCCAGAATGCTAAGCATGAGTGCTCCGAATGTCATACAGCCCATAGATTCCTTTTGGGGGTATTCTGGTTTGGGATTATGCTTTCCTCTTCTTAGATAGGGGATATCTTTATTTGACATATCGCAAATTCTTTGATCGAGTTTTTTGTACACCAAATGCAGCGCACACACGTTTTCCAAATACGGAACCAAAAACTCTCTATTATACTTGGCCATAGTAATCCTCCCTGATGGAATTGTCAAATTTATTTTAGTAAATAAGTTTACTAAAGTCAATAGTAAACATGTTTACTCTGCTACACTATGGAAAAAACCATGGCAGGGCGGTGATAGTGTGCAGGCTTTTTTGGAAAAGCTACGGGGTTTGCGGGAGGACAACGATTTGACACAAACTCAGATTGCTGAAGTTTTGGGAACCTCTCAAACCATGTATGCACGCTATGAGCGGGGAGCAAACGAAATGCCAATCCGCCATCTTGTGACGCTTTGCAAGTTTTATAATGTTTCGGCGGATTATCTGTTGGGGACGACTCCGAGTAAATTGCGAAGACAGAAAGTAAAACCAATAAAGTGAAAAAGAACGGATTGCCACACCAGTCTGCGGACTGGTTCGCAATGACATGTATATTTTGCGACATTAAGACGGAGGCGCTGCCTCCGCCTTACCATTTTGTACGGAAGTTTCCGGGGAGCAAACGCTATTTTTGTATCGATTTTAAAGCCTTTGCAATTGACAATTGACATTGCAGAATGTATAATATATACGGAAATCCCCGGATTTCCGAGTACGTAAATCCAAAGACAAAAACACGTCTTTTGAAAGAAAGGAAAATTGCCATGATTTATAGTGCAGAAGTACAGCATATGTGCACCGTGGCCAAGGGCGCCTATCACGGTCCCGCTCCCATTCCCGAAGAGGGCAAGTGGGTTCAGGTCAAGGAAATTAAGGATGTCAGCGGTTTCACCCACGGCATCGGCTGGTGCGCTCCTCAGCAGGGCTGCTGCAAGCTGACCCTGAACGTCAAGGAAGGCATCATCGAAGAGGCTCTGGTCGAGACTCTGGGCTGCTCCGGCATGACCCACTCCGCCGCTATGGCTTCCGAGATCCTGATCGGTAAGACTCTGCTGGAAGCTCTGAACACCGACCTGGTTTGTGACGCTATCAACACCGCTATGCGCGAACTGTTCCTGCAGATCGTTTACGGCCGCAGCCAGTCCGCATTCTCCGAGGACGGCCTGGCCGTCGGCGCTTCCCTGGAAGACCTGGGCAAGGGTCTGCGCAGCCAGGTGGGCACCATGTTCGCCACCAAGGTCAAGGGTCCCCGTTACCTGGAGATGGCTGAGGGCTATGTTACCCGCTGCGCTCTGGACGAGAACGACCTGATCATCGGTTACGAGTTCATCAACCTGGGCAAGATGATGGACTTCATCAAGAAGGGTGACGATGCCAATGTGGCACTGGAGAAGGCCAAGGGTTCCTACGGCCGTTTCGCAGGCGCTGCTAAGTACATCGACCCCCGCCACGAATAAGAGGAGGACGCTGCAATGGCTTTGTTTGAAGGTTACGAAAGAAAAATCGACAAGATCAACGGCGTTCTGGCTCAGTACGGCCTGGAGTCCGTTGAGGCCTGCCGCGAGATGTGCCAGGCTGCCGGCTTCGATCCCTATGAGATCGTCAAGGGCATTCAGCCCATCGCATTCGAAGACGCTGCATGGTCCTACTGTGTCGGCGCTGCCATCGCTCTGAAGAAGGGCGTTAAGAACGCTGCTGAGGCTGCTGAGGCCATCGGCATCGGCCTGCAGGCATTCTGCATCCCCGGCTCCGTTGCTGAGGACCGCAAGGTCGGTCTGGGCCACGGCAACCTGGGCGCTATGCTGCTGCGTGACGAGACCAAGTGCTTCGCATTCCTGGCCGGCCACGAGTCCTTCGCTGCTGCTGAAGGCGCTATCG
>JAFQHF010000135.1 GCA_017398105.1 Oscillospiraceae bacterium
TACGCACCGGATCGATACGCCTCAGGAACGCTTCGTCAATGGGCATCTCCGGCTTTTCCGGCGCGGGGCCGAACATACGCGCCAGTTCCCCGTAAAAGAAACTGCCGAGTTGCTGTGTCAGAAGGGCATTTTTCTTTCCTTCCGCCCGCATCGGGAGCAGGAACGAGAGCAGGACGATGAACGCGATCAAACCGAGATCGATCAGAATATTGTCCTGCAGGAACACCGTGAGAAATAATGCGATGATCATGACAATGATCATCTTTTCCCCGATGCGCTCAATGTTCTCATAGTGTTTCACCTTTCGGGACAGCTCCTCATCGCTCATCTTTTCAAAACCGGTCTCGTCAGGTCTATTTTGTTTCATATATTTTTCTCCTTTTCTGTAATTCTTTTCGTCCATAAAGCCGCTGCTTCCGCGCCTTAACCTTCCCCATAGATTCCCCGGGCGTTTTCGATCCAGAATGCGTCATTCTGGAATTCCTCATACCAATAGTCCGCCTCGTCCGAATCGGTGCAATGCACCTCCACATTGGCGATAAAGCCGGGGTCGACGACGCAATACCATGCCATCGGAACGACATTGCCGTAGGCGTCTGTCCCCTCGCCGCAGGCGATGATCACATTTCCTTGCAACTCCATCCTCGCACGGGCATCAAAGGTCTCCAAGAATGCGTCAGTGGTCCACCCCGATTCGTTGGACTCGATCCAGAAGAGCATCCCGGTATCCCACAGGGTATAGAAATTCATTTTCCCGTTTTCATCCAAGGTGCCTTCCGAGGAAAACACATCGGGATACGTCAGCAGCAGGCCGGTGGATTCATCATAGTAAGTATTGTAGGAAGCCTCTCCGTCCTCGGTGGATCCCTCATCGCCTCGCACATCGTCATGGGCGGCATAGAAGCCAGACCCCATATAGGGAACGTCCGAGGGGAATGTGTTGATGGAAGAAGACAGGTTCTCCAAGACCAGCTCCTGGCCACCATCCATGGTGTAATAGATATTTTCGGCGTCCAGATTCTCGGTCAGGGTGCGCCAAAGGCTGTCCATCATGAACCAGCACTGGGAATCATAGTCAAAGAAGAAGAACTCCTCCTTCTGCTCCCGGTCGTCCAGCCCTGCAACCAGCGTAGAATCCGCAGCCCAGTCCACGATCCAGCCGTCCTCGGTCTGGCTGGCGGTGATGGTAAAGTCCAGCCCAGTCAGCTCGCTGAGTGATTGGGCCAGTTCCTCGGCAGTCTTTTGGGCACCGGTATATTCGATGGGGTATTCTTTGACCTCATCGGCATAGAAAACGGCATAGAGGATATCGGTCTGGGTACGCTCTGCTGCACTCGGTGCCGGTTCCGCCGGCGTCGATGAGTTTGACGTGTCGGATGGCGATGCACGCTTGCAGGCCGAAAGGCTCAGTAGGAACAGTACGGAAAGTGTAAGCACCCAAAAATTGCGAAAGTTTTTCATTTTTCATTTCCTCTCTATCCGTTGACTCAGTCACAAATGCGGAAGAACAGGTAGTTGTAAGGTTCTTCCGAGTCGCCATCCATAATATAGCTCTCAGCCATAGGGTCACTCTGCTGCTTCCGCTTCATGAAGTCCTCATAGTTGTCCTCCTCCAGCTCGGCGGCAAAAACAAGGCCGTCATATCCTTCGGGCAGGTAAACCATATAGCTCTTGGTGAAAACCATATACCAATCCGCCACATAGAATTCAGTCTCTGTGGAGAAAGAATGGTCACGTCGCTGTTGCCGTCGCCGTTCAAATCAGAGAAGTCTATGCCCTGATACATCCCCCACGCGTTGTCCGCAAGGGTGATCGGATAGTCCACATAGGCGAACAGGGTCTGGA